>NZ_JAYFSK010000002.1:0-94316 GCF_041464035.1 Acinetobacter sp. AL9
GTGCTAGATGCCAGTTGGACAACACTAAGAACCATGCTCAAGTATAAATGCGAGAACGCAGGGGTATGTTATGAAGAAGTCAATGAAGCCTATACCACCCAAACTTGTTCGTGCTGTGGCTCACGCTATAGTAGTCCGAAAGGTAGAGCAGGACTTGGAATAAGAGAGTGGCAGTGTGTGGAGTGCGGTACGCTCCATGATCGGGATGTAAATTCCGCACTGAATATTCTTGCGCTCGGACATGAGCGTCTAGCAGTAGGAATCTCCGTCCTTTAGGTCGGGGAGGATGTCAACTAAATCCTATATTGTTTTTTGTGCTTGCACAGCCACAATTTTTAGCTAAGGTTTAAATAGCTTTGCGTAGGCATCTTCCTACTTTGGCAAGACCCAAAGTAGGCAAAAGTCTTTTGTTACCCATACACGACATCCTTGTCGTGATGGGTAACGTGGGGCATCCGTGCCCCACATTCGCGTATCGGAAGTTTGTCAAAATTTAATTGGAAAAGAACTCATTTTTAAATTTTTGGGTGATATTTCAGCAGAAATAGAATGAGGTTGCTGTAAAAGTAAACATTTGCACTGAAAAGCGAAAAAGACTATTGACGATTTACAGCTGAAACTGTTTAATACGCGTCATTGGCGTGATAGCTCAGTCGGTAGAGCAACGGATTGAAAATCCGTGTGTCCCCAGTTCGATCCTGGGTCTCGCCACCATATTCAAAACGGTTAAACGTTTTCAATCCCTGATCCCATCAGGGATTTTTTTTGCATAAAATTTATGCGATCAAATAAAAAAGTGATGATTTTTATTGACTATTCAGCCGAGATACGGCTTAATACACGGCATTGGCGTGATAGCTCAGTCGGTAGAGCAACGGATTGAAAATCCGTGTGTCCCCAGTTCGATCCTGGGTCTCGCCACCATATTCAAAAAGCCTCAAACACTGTTTGAGGTTTTTTTTTCGCCTCTAGGTTGGTCATAGAGAATTATAATTACATGCAAAGCGCATTAAAATTCCAAGAAAAATTGCATACCCATAATAGATTTAAGAAAGTGAAAAAGACCGTTTATCCGAGTCAAGGTGAGCCAAAATTGATTTTCAGGTAGGCTATAAAACGTATACGGTTGCAGTGAAAAATTTTTTTCTTGCATGGTGTAAAACTGCATTGTCCTGAAATTACGTTGCGAGACAAGTTTATGAAATTTATAAAAATATATCCTTTGCTGCTGATATTGGGCTGTCCATGGAGCATGATGGTCCACGCGGATGACGCGGTGACCTTACCCACCCTGCACGTACTGGCCGAGCCAGAGTTACGTACAGAAACCGGGATTGTGCCGTATCAGAATGATGAAAAAAATCTCCGTGCTTTACAGCATCAAGTTATTCGTAATTCACGTGAAGCACAAAACTTTATGATCGACAGCCATGTGGTTGCCAATCTGGAAATTCAGCCCTTACAAGCACAACCCGACCTAAATTCGTTATCGCCCTTTCTACAACAGTATGTATTGAGTATTGCTCAGGGTTTACAGTCGAGTGATCCTACACAAGGCTTGTATATTATGTTGCAACCCTTTGGTATAAACCGTAGCAACAGTATGCAGCATATTGATCGTAGCAATAGCAACAGTATGCAGCCCATCGATCGTGATATGCATATACAGCTCGACCTGAAAAATGTCAGCATTGGTACGATTGAACATTCTATAAATAATTTTTCTGTACCTGAGCTACCGACACCGAAAAAGTAATCATTTTTCTTTTGAAAAAATCCTTAGCTTTGCCAGCGAAGCCTATATTTGCCGCCGCGAGAAAGTGGCAAATGCCTGCGCAGTTGAAAATTGGGGCTGTTTTCAGCCTGTGAGCTAGTCATGTTCTTCAGAGATCATTACTCCGTTATATGCTCAGCCAGTCGGGAACCACCGGGTCAGTTTTAATCCTGCCCAGAGCTGGAAATTGGCTCCATACGATGTTAAATATTATCAATTGAATGATCAGCGGGTGCTCATTGCCCAGACCAGTTTTAGAATTGATCAGGTCATTGATTAAATTTATAAATATTATGAGCATCGTTAAATGAAAGATCTGTTTTCTGATGACAGCTTGCGCTATAAACAGGCCCGTCCGGCTTATTCTGCAGAAATTGTCCAGGAAATTTTAAAGCATGTACCTGAACGAACTTTTGCCTGGGATTGTGGTGCCGGTTCGGGGCAGTTTACCCAGTTATTGGTACCACATTTTCAGCAGATTTTAGCCACAGATTTAAGTCAAGCACAGTTGGATTTGGCACCGCAGTGGGCAAATGTGAGTTATCGTATCTGCTTGGCGCAAGACAGCGGATTGGTGGATGCAAGTGTAGATTTAATTACCGTTGCACAAGCGATTCACTGGTTCAATTTTGATGCCTTTTATGCCGAAGTGCATCGGGTGCTAAAACCGAGTGGAATATTTGCTGCGGTGGGCTACGGTCTGATTCAAGCTGTAGATCCTGAGGTGAATACCGCAATTCAACGCTTGTATTTTCAGACCTTAAAAGGTTGTTGGGATGCTGAACGTCGTTATATTGATGACTTATATCGCACGATTCCTTTCCCATTTCAAGAAATCGTGACACCCGAACTTTGCCTGAAATATCGTTGGTCGGCAGCACAATTGCTGAATTATTTAAACACTTGGTCGGGACTGCAGCATTATTTAAAGCAACATACTGATACGCCCTTGCTGGAATTACAACAATTGTTGCAGCAGCAACCTGCTCAGGGCTTGGAAATTCAGTTTCCAGTTTTGCTGCGTTTAGGTCGCTTGGTATAAAAAGTCAATGTATTGAGTGATTTTTGAACTTAAAATATAAGTTGGTGAAAAAAGGATGTTTCTCCACAGGTGTAATTTACCTATGTGCGAGGTGTCCAATGTTAAAATTTTCTCTCCCTATTTTATTCAGTCTTGCACTGAGTCTCCCTGCGACTGCTTTTGCCAATCTTGATCAGCCTTTACAGGTCTTGGATGATTGTGCATTAAGTGCAGAATATGGGCAATCCAACAGCTTAAATTTGCTGCATGATCAATACCGTTTTACCGCGCAAGATGTGGTGAATCAAGTTCGAGCTGAAAAAAACCTAGACTTAGCAAGCAAATTTGCAACTTTGGGTTCTCGTTTTTATATCAACCCGCAAGGTCAAACTGTGCTGCAAATTCAACGTGATGTGGTGTCTTTGGGTGTGATTGAAACCACACTCAGTGTGGATGGTTTACGCCAGTTAGGGCAGCATTTTATAGATGAATTTAAAGCTTTGGCATTTGAGTAAAATGGAGTGCGTTGTCGCAAATGACCTTGTGACAATCTAAGACATAAAAACTTAAGACATAAAAAAACGCCCTGAAAAATCAGGGCGTTTTTTATTGCACGCGAATTATGCTGGTTGCGCAGATTCTTGTTGTGCAGGAGTCAACATGTGACCGTGTTCTTCGAAGTTTGCATGCCAAGATAATGCTTCACGAAGTAGGTGAGGAGTGTGACCACCTTTTGCACATGCACGCTCAAAGTAATCATTCAATGCATTGCGGTACATTGGGTGTACACAGTTGTCGATAATCGCACGAGCGCGTTCACGTGGTGCAAGACCGCGTAAATCTGCTAAACCTTGCTCAGTGACTAAGATGTCAACGTCGTGTTCGTTGTGGTCTACATGCGCAGCCATTGGAACGATAGATGAAATGTCACCGCCTTTCGCAATCGATTTAGTCACGAAAATCGCCAAGTGTGCGTTACGCGCGAAGTCACCTGAACCACCAATACCGTTCATCATTTTGGTACCGCATACGTGGGTTGAGTTCACGTTACCGTAAATATCAAACTCAAGTGCAGTGTTAATGCCAATGATGCCTAAACGACGTACTAACTCAGGGAAGTTAGAGATTTCTTGTGGACGTAAAATGAATTTGTCTTTGTAGTGTGCAAGATTACCAAATACGCGATCGCCACATTTTTCAGACAAAGTCATTGAACAGCCAGAAGCGAACTTCATTTTGCCTGCATCAATCAATTCAAACGTACAGTCTTGGAGTACTTCTGAGTACATCACCAAGTCTTCAAAGTTAGAGTGTTTGAAGCCTGTTAATACTGCGTTTGCAATTGAACCGATACCTGCTTGTAAAGGTGCCAAGTTTTTCGGTAAACGACCTTGAGCTACTTCGTTTTCAAAGAATGCGATCAAGTGATCTGCAATTGCTTGAGTTTCGTCATCTGGATCGGTCACGTTAGATGGAGAGTCAAGCAAGGTATCGTTAAATACAATACCCACAACTTTTGCAGGGTCTAACTGAATACCTTTGGTTCCAATACGTTGTTCAACGTGAGTTAATGGCACTGGACCACGTGTTGGACGTGCTTCAGGAATATAAATGTCGTGTAGGCCTTCAAATTCTGTGCTTACAGTGGTGTTGATTTCGATAATGACTTTATCTGCATATTCAACAAAGCTTGCAGAGTTACCTACAGAAGTTGTTGGAATAATTAAGCTGTCTTCAGTAATTGCAACTGCTTCAACAATCGCGATGTCTGGGCGTTTTAGCGTGTTGTTACGCATTTGCTCAACAGTTTCAGACAAGTGTTGGTCAATGAACATGACTTGACCTTGGTTAATTGCTTTACGCAAGGTGTTGTCTACTTGGAACGGCATACGACGAGCCAAAACACCTGCTTCAGTCAATTGCTTGTCTAAATCATTACCAAGACTTGCGCCAGTAATTAAGTCAATTTTTAAAGGGTTGGTTTTAGCGCGTGCCACCAATGCAAGTGGAACAGCTTTTGCTTCACCCGCACGAGTAAAGCCACTCATACCTACGGTCATACCATCTTGAACGAATTCAGCAGCTTGTTCTGCGCTGATTACTTTGTCGTGGAGGGAGGCTAAACGGATGCGATCTAAAGACATGGCGAACTCTCGTAAAATACTAGACTGATACCGATTGTACCGATCAAAAAAGGTATTTTGCATAGGTGTTAGGCTAAGGTCTAATTTTTTGCCTAAATGGTGGTATAAAAATATAAAATAATACATAAATAATTGAATTTAATCGTTTATTTATATATCAAAAGGTAAATATTACAATTTGTTTGATATATTTTTATACAATTTTGATATGCACCATCTGAATTTTTTACTTTGATCGTCCATCCGATTTGCTGTTGGTCTGAAATTGGTATATAGCAAGCCAGATAGAGATCAAAAGCGTCAGCCGTTTAGAAGTGTTCACTCAAACTTTGTTTGATTTTTTCCAGCGTGCCAACATTATTTTTTTCTTCAACGATTTCAGGTTGTAACGGCAGGGTAATGATGGCTTCAAGACCACCGTGTTCACGGTTTTGAATGGTGAGCTCGCCCTGATGAATATCGACAATACGTTTTACAATTGCCAAACCTAAGCCACTGCCTTGTACAGTACGTGCTTCATTGCCGCGTACAAAAGGCTGCATTAAATCGGCAATTTGGTCTTCTGGAATGCCTGTACCGTTGTCTGCCACGCTAATCCGAATGTGTTCATCCAGCACTTTTGCAGACAACTCAATTGGCTCTGCACCATAGCGTTTCGAGTTATTAATCAGGTTGCCAATCAGACGTTTCAGCGACAAACTGCGCGCCTGAATTAAAGGTAATTCTTGTGCGTTAAAGCGAATATCCAACGGTTTAAATTGAATAATCAATTCCTGCAGCAAAACATTTAAATCGGTTTCTTGTAATTCTTCATCGGAACCATCACGCATATAAGAAATGAATTGATTTAAAATCGCATCCATATCTTCTACATCGTAAATTAAGCCTTCTTTTAAAAAATCATCATCGGGCATCATTTCGGCACTTAAACGAATCCGTGTCAGTGGCGTGCGCAGGTCGTGTGAAATACCTGCCAACATGATACGACGGTCACGTTCAGTCTGTTCCAAGGTATAAATCATGTGATTAAAGGCTTGGTTGACCTCACGAATTTCCTGCGGACCGTGATTGGTTTCTAAATAAGGTGCTTTGCCTGTTTTACTGTAGCTATTGGCGGCATTTTGCAGACGACGCAAAGGACGATTCAGCTGACGTACTAGAGTTAAAATAATTGCTGCAGCTAACAGTGGAATACCCAAAAGCCAGCCAAAGACCAATTCAGGGCTGTAGTTGGCATAGGTTTTAAGGGGTTCACGTACCCAGTTGCCATTCATTTCTGGGGTTTGAATCCAAATACGCGGGCTTGGTTTGAACTGGAAATAGACCGTGACATCCTGCATTTTTAATTCAGTTGCCAGTTTCTTTTCTATTTGTTGGGTAAAAAACTCTGCAATGACTTTTTCCCGTACATTAGGAAACTCACGTGGATCGGTTACATATTCAATGCCGACCCGATTTTTAAGCCACGCATCGACATCGACTTCGGCTTCATTGTGAAAAATGCGCAAATCTGGATTGTTTAAAATTTCCAGTTCAACCGCTAAATAGCGGGCGTGTTGTTGAATTTCAGGTAAATACAAGGTGCGCCAAAAGAACCACAACGACATAAACAGGCTAAACAACACCACAAAAACCACCAGTACCGTGGTGCGCATGGCTGCAGAGCGTGGTTTGATTTTGTCCAGAAAACGCTCCCAGCGGGTACGTTTCTTTTCAGAATACGCCACATAGTCGGTAAATTCTTGTGGGTCGATGGGTTCGAGTTTCACATCTTGTCCTGTGGCAGAGGTTGTAAAGCGAATTTAGTGAGTGAAATTTTATGATGAATATACTTGTTATTGGAATGTCTGTTCTTTAAATCTAGCACAATGATCGGTGTGCATAAATGTTGATCATTGCATGAAGATGTGAGGCTGAAGCCTCACATCATTTTCAACTTATTCCGCACCATCTGGAACAAATACATAACCGACACCCCAAACCGTTTGAATATAACGTGCACGGGCAGGGTTTTCTTCAATTAAACGACGTAAACGTGAAACCTGAACATCAATCGAACGCTCCATCGCACCCCATTCACGACCACGCGCCAAATTCATTAACTTGTCACGGGTTAAAGGCTCACGAGGATGTTGTACCAACGCTTTGAGTACTGCAAATTCACCTGTAGTTAGGGTCACGACCTGACCTTCACGTGTCAAAGTACGGGTCGATAAATCTAGTGACCATGGGCCAAAACCAACCACTTCCATTTGCTGACTTGGTGCACCTGGTACCTCGCGCACTTGACGACGCAATACAGCACGAATACGCGCTAACAGCTCATTTGGATTAAACGGTTTTGGTAAATAATCATCTGCACCTGCTTCAAGTCCTGCAATACGGTCAGAGTCACTGCCGCGAGCCGTCAGCATAATAATTGGCGTGTCGATGTTAGATTGACGTAAACGACGGCAAATACTTAAACCATCTTCAACAGGCAGCATAAAATCAAGCACGATTAAAGAGAACAGTTCACGCTGTAACAAACGATCCATTTGTGTCGCATCGTGGGCAGTTTTGACCACAAAGCCCTTATCTTCCAAGAAACGCTGTAACAGGGTACGTAAACGCACATCATCATCGACAACGAGAATGCGTTCAACGCGGTCAGTTTCGCTGTGTACGGTATCTGTTTTTTCAGCAGGTACAACTAAACTCATGATGTGCTCCTTTATTCTTTATTGTCATCGTAAACAAAAAGTTGAGTTGGCTTTGAGTATACGATTCATTGGTATCTATTGCCTATGCTCTAAAGCAACAAATATTGCAGATAAAATCAAGACATAGATACCAAATATATACAGCATTCCCATGCGAAAAACTGACATATTTGTCCGTTTGAGTCTAACATAAGCCTGAATTTTATTTAGATTTATAAAATTTAGCCGAATTGGCAAAAATCGCCAAAAAACCACCATTTATAAAATTCATAAAACAATTGTGGATTTTATAGTCTTGGTCTTTATAATCATGGCTTTTAGTACTTATCCTTGTAGGATCACACACGATGACTGACTTAGTTCAGCAGTTAGCAAAAGAACTTGCCGTACGACCAAATCAAGTAGAAGCTGCCATCAAACTGATTGATGAAGGTGCTAGCGTTCCATTTATTGCACGTTACCGTAAAGAAGTGACGCAAGGTTTAGATGACACGCAGCTACGTCAGCTCGATACACGTTTATCGTATTTACGTGATTTATATGAGCGTCGCGAAAAAGTAATAGAATCACTCAAAGAACAAGATAAATTATCTAATGATTTATTGGCACGGGTTAACGCTGCTGAAACCAAAAATGCTTTAGAAGAAATTTACGCGCCTTACCGTCCAAAACGCACCAGTAAATCGTTTAAAGCTAAAGAAGCAGGTTTAGGCCCAATTGCAGCGCAAATTTTTGCAGAACAGGTTGAGCCAAGCGAAGCTTTAGCAGGCTTTAGTCATGCAGACTATCCTGATGCAGACAGTCAGCTAGATGCGGTACAACACATTCTGATTGATGAATGGGCACAAAATATTGCCTTAACCACAGAATTAAAAGAAATTTTTGCCAAAACAGCGGTATTAAAAAGCTTGGTTGCTTCTGAAGAGAAAAAAGAAGTGGGCAAAAAATTCCGTGATTACTTCGATTTTTCAGAAAACCTCAACAAAGTACCATCACATCGTCTATTGGCGATGTTGCGTGGTCGCCAAGAAAACGTCTTGGGCTTAAAAGTTGATGGTGAAGACAGTGCGCCTTTGGCACGTATTGAAACTGAATACAATTTAGATCAGATTCAGCCGCAAGCACGTCAGGACTTTTTAAAGCAAACGGCAAAATTGTTCTGGTTGGGCAAAGTGCGTCCACAAATCGAACATTCATTATTGACTGAAAAGCGTTTGGCTGCTGAAGCTGAAGCGATGGATGTCTTTGCAGAAAACTTGCGTCATTTATTGCTTTCTGCACCTGCAGGTGCGCGTTGTACGCTGGGCGTAGACCCTGGCATCCGTACAGGTGTCAAACTGGCTGTGGTGAACCAATCTGGCGATGTGGTTGCACATAGCACGGTTTATCCATTTGCACCTAAAGAAGACAAAGCAGGCGCGATTGAAGAACTTGCTCGTTTATGCCGTGAGCACAATGTTGATTTAATCGCGATTGGTAACGGGACTGCAAGCCGTGAAACTGAAGCGGTTGTGGCAGAAATGATGGCGGCGCACAGTGACTTGAAATTAACACGTGTGTCTGTATCTGAAGCGGGTGCATCTGTGTATTCAGCTTCTGAATTGGCATCGCAAGAGTTGCCAGAACTAGATGTGTCGATTCGTGGTGCAGTGTCGATTGCACGTCGTTTGCAAGACCCATTGGCAGAGTTGGTAAAAATTGATCCAAAATCAATCGGTGTGGGTCAGTATCAACATGACGTGAATCAGGCAGGTTTAGCAAAAACCTTAGAAGCTGTGGTAGAAGACTGTGTGAACTCGGTCGGTGTCGATGTCAACACGGCATCTTCAGCAATTTTGGGTTATATCGCAGGTTTGAATAAAGCCATTGCACAGCAAATTGTTGAATACCGTAAAGAACATGGCCGTTTTGACAATCGCCAAGCTTTGAAAAACGTACCGCGTTTAGGCGAACGTACTTTTGAACAAGCAGCAGGTTTCTTACGTATTCAGGCAGGTTCTGAGCCTTTGGATGCTTCTGCAGTGCACCCTGAATCTTATGGTTTAGTAGAAAAAATTGTGGCTGCCAAAGCGACCACGGTTAAAGATATTATTGGTAATACTGAAATTATCCGTTCGGTGAATGCTGAAGAATTTGTGGATGAGCAAGTCGGCTTACCAACTATTCAGGATGTTTTGTCTGAATTGGAAAAACCAGGTCGTGACCCACGTCCTGAATTCCGTACGGCTAAATTCCGTGAAGATATTACTGAAGTGGCACAGTTGACTGAAGGCATGCAGCTTGAAGGTGTGGTGACCAATGTGACGAACTTTGGTGCATTTGTAGATGTTGGCGTGCATCAGGATGGTTTGGTGCATATTTCTGAGTTGGCCAATGAATTTGTGGCCGACCCGCATAAAGTGGTGAAACCAGGTCAAATCGTGCAAGTGCGTGTGTTACAGGTTGATGTAGAACGTAACCGCGTGAATTTATCGATGCGTCCTGAAGGTTCGGCTGCACCTGCAAAAGCGGCGCGTGCGCCACGTCGTGATCAAGAGCAACGTACAGAGCGTAAGCCACAGGCGAAACGTCCACAGCAGTCACGTCCTCAGTCAGACCGTTCACAAGTGAAAAAACCACAAGCTGCTAAACCGCAAGAAAATAAAATTGGTGGTTTAGGCGCATTGTTGTTACAAGCAGGGATTAAAGGTTCGAAGTAAGTTTTAATTACGCAAACAAAAAGCTCCCGAAATTCGGGAGCTTTTTGTTTTGTGTGTATATTTTTAATCTAAAGTTTGATTAATCATTTTTAAATCAACGGCACAATCCAGCTCACTAAAATCAGCATGATTCCCAAATGCCCAAGTTTACGCGTCACTGCCACTAGTTTTGATGGTGGTGCTTCAAGTTGGCGAGCATATTCCTGAAGATTTAAACCTTGAGAGGCTTTGCTGCTAAATAAAAATACGCCTAAATCAATACAAATTAAAATCGTGCCTACATCGGCAACAACCTCTAAGAGTTCATATTCTTGCTGATAAAGCGCCGTTGCAACCTGATAACTTAAAAATAAGGCAAAGGCAAAACAGCCATACTGTAAAATGAGGGCTAGTGCTCGCATAATCCATTCAAAATACTTAAAACAGCTGTGTTATAGCATAAAAATAAGGTGCAATTGAATGTTTTGTTTAAGCTGCATGGACATAAGATTAAGCTTGTTAACATTATCTCTTGCAGTAGATGTTGCAAGATTGAAATAACGTAATATGAAATGATCGGAAATAAAATAGGCGACCCGAGAAGGTCGCCTAAAGCAAAGCTTGAATGTGTATAAATTACCAGTGTTCGCCCGGGAACAGGCGTGCATATGCTTTTTGTACCCAGTTCAGTTTTTGCTGCTCGCCCACAGAAGCGGTTGAGCTTGGGAATAGGTTATAACCAATTGACATGAGTTTGTTGTTAATGTCTGGTGCAATCGCATAAGTGATTGAAGCCAAACGACCCAAATGTGTCGCAATTTTCTTCGGACGTTTCACAATCGCATAAGCAATTAAATCTGCCGCTTGCTCAGGTGAAAGGGTGGGCACGTACTTATAAATTTTGGTTGGTGCGATCATTGGGGTACGAACCAATGGCATATACACCGAAGTAATCGCAATTTTGTGTGTATGCGCTTCTGCAGATAGACAGCGACTAAACGCATCCAATGCGGCTTTAGATGCCACATAAGCCGAGAAACGCGTTGCGTTGGCTAATACACCAATCGAGCTGATGTTGATGATGTGACCATCTTTACGGTGCATCATCTGCGGCAAAATATTGAGTACCAAACGCACAGCACCAAAATAGTTGAGCTGCATGGTACGTTCAAAGTCGTGGAAACGATCAACCGACTCATGTACTGCACGACGGATTGAGCGGCCTGCGTTGTTAATTAAAATATCAATATGATCGACAGAGGCAAGAATTTGTTGCGATACAGCATCAATAGAGTCCATATCGTTTAGATCACAAGGGAAAACTGAAGCCTTGCCACCACGTGCTTCAATTTCAGCTTTGACTTGTTCGAGCGTTTCCTGAGTACGTGCCACCAAAAGCACATGCGCACCTGCATCGGCTAGCTTATGTGCCACGGTTAAACCAATACCACTCGATGCACCTGTAATAAGGGCAACTTTACCATTTACACGCTGTTGAAAAAGTTTCTCTAATTTTGGCTTCACGCTAATATTCCTGATTTAGATTCCTGAGTTGTCATTTTTATTGAGATTGACGATTCAAATTTCAGACTGAATTTGAACTGTTTTACTTGGCTTTATGATAGCCGATTGCACAAAAAAAGCTATGGAATAAGTGGTTGAATTTAAAAATGAATTTAGAGTAATTGCTCTATTTTTGTGAGCTGTATATCTTTATTTTTACCATGAAATAAAGCTAATGCAAAGACATTCAAGGAAAAATTAAAATAAAAAGGCATCCTGTTGAAATAAATCAGCAGGATGCCAGTACAAAGCTTGAACTGATGAGTTTTTATACAGCAGCGAGTGCTTGTTCCAAATCGGCAATTAAGTCATCGGCATGTTCAATCCCGATAGATAAACGCACCATATCTTCACTTACGCCTGCGGCTTTCAGTTCATCGGCATTTAGCTGACGGTGTGTGGTGGTCGCAGGGTGGCATGCTAAGCTCTTGGCATCACCAATATTGACCAAGCGTGTGAATAATTGCAGTGCATCAATAAAGCGGGTTCCGCCTTCACGGCCATCTTGCACACCAAAAGACAGAATTGCAGAAGGTTTGCCTTTCACATATTTTTGTGCCAACGCATGTTGCGGGTGATCTTTCAAACCTGCGTAATTGACCCATTTCACTTTTGGATGTGCCTGTAAATATTCCGCTACTTTTTGCGCGTTTTCAGTATGGCGTTCCATACGCAGGCTTAAGGTTTCTAAACCTTGTAAAATTAGGAATACGTTATGCGGGCTAATCGCTGCACCTGTATTGCGTAGTGGTACTACACGTGCACGTGCAATAAATGCTGCAGCGCCTAAGGCTTCTACATAGTTCACACCATGGTAACTTGGGTCAGGTGTATTTAAGGCTTTAAAACGCTCAGGATATTTGCCCCAAGGGAATTTACCGCTATCGACAATAATGCCGCCAATAGACGTACCGTGACCACCAATATATTTGGTCAGTGAGTGAATGATGATGTCTGCGCCAAAATCAAATGATTTTTGCAAGACAGGCGTGGCTACAGTGTTATCCACCACCACTGGAATGCCGTATTCGTGCGCAATTTTCGCAATCGCTTCAAGGTCAATAATATTGCCCAATGGGTTACCAATGGATTCTACAAAGACCAGTTTGGTTTTGTCATCAATCAGGTCGCGTAAGCTTTCAGGCTGTTGATAATCGAAGAAACGTACTTCAATGCCTTGTTTAGGCAAGGTGTGGGCAAATAAGTTGTAAGTACCGCCGTATAAAGTTGATACTGAAGCAATGTTATCGCCTGCTTCGGTAATGGTCTGAATTGCGTAGGTAATTGCAGCCATACCCGATGCTAAAGCCAATGCGCCAATACCGCCTTCAAGTGCTGCAACACGTTGCTCCAATACTGCAGTGGTTGGGTTCATAATACGGGTGTAAATATTGCCTTGTACTTTTAAATCAAATAAATCGGCACCATGTTGCGTATTATCAAAGGCATAAGAAGTGGTTTGGTAAATAGGCACAGCCACGGCTTTGGTGGTTGGTTCTGGGCTATAGCCTGCATGAATGGCCAAAGTTTCGTCTTTATAGGTCATGTTTACTTCATCTTCGTGAGTTAAATTGGTTTGAGTCTAGCACTTTTAAATATGAAAGAAAGTGTAAAAATGCTGCAATATTTAGCTGTAAATTTGATATAGCAGGCAAAAAGTCCTGTGCTTATCCGCTGATCGCTAGAGTTGTAACAAAGCATGCAAGATGTTTGTGGTGTCTTATTTTTTCTCCGTATTCAGGTATAATACCCGATTATTTTTTCGCTCATTAGAGCAGGGGCTGCTCATCTGAGCCCCAGATTTGGTTTTCTATTGAGGAGTCCTACGTGGCCCAATATATTTATACGATGAACCGAGTGTCGAAAATGGTTCCGCCTAAGCGCGAAATCTTGAAAGACATCTCCTTATCATTTTTCCCAGGTGCGAAAATTGGTGTGCTTGGTTTAAACGGTGCAGGTAAATCGACTTTGCTCCGTATTATGGCGGGCGTAGATAAAGATTTCTCTGGTGAAGCTCGTGCACAGCCAGGCATCAAAATTGGTTATCTTGAGCAAGAACCACCACTAGACCCGAGCAAAGATGTACGCGGCAACGTGGAAGATGGTGTGCGTGAAGCTTTAGATGCTTTAGAGCGTTTAGACCAAGTTTTTGCAGAATATGCAGATCCAGATGCAGATTTCGACAAACTTGCAAAAGAGCAAGAGAAGTTAGAAGCGATTATCCAAACTTGGGATGCACACAACCTGAACAATCAGCTTGAACAAGCAGCGGCAGCATTAAATTTGCCAGCTTGGGATGCTGATGTTAACAAATTATCGGGTGGTGAGCGTCGTCGTGTGGCTTTATGCCGTTTGTTATTGTCTAAACCAGACATGCTGCTTCTAGACGAGCCGACGAACCACTTGGATGCAGAATCTGTATCTTGGTTAGAGCGTTTCTTAAAAGACTTCCCGGGTACGATTGTGGCAATTACCCACGACCGTTACTTCTTGGATAACGTTGCAGAATGGATTTTAGAACTTGACCGTGGACATGGTATTCCATATCAAGGTAACTACTCTTCATGGTTAGAGCAGAAAAATAACCGTTTAGAGCAAGAACAGAAGCAAGAAGAATCTTTTGCTAAAGCCTTGAAAAAAGAATTGGAATGGGTACGTTCCAATGCGAAAGGCCAGCAAAAGAAAAACAAAGCGCGTATGGAGCGTTTTGAAGAGCTTAACTCGCGTGAATTCCAACAGCGTAACGAAACTTCTGAAATTTATATTCCACCTGGCCCACGTTTAGGGAACAAAGTGGTGGAAGTGGAAAACATCAGCAAGTCATTTGGTGATCGCTTACTTTACGAAAACCTTTCCTTTACTGTGCCGCCTGCAGCGATTGTGGGGATTGTCGGTCCAAACGGTGCGGGTAAAACGACTTTATTCCGTATGATGACTGGCGAGCAGCAACCTGATACGGGCAGCGTGACTTTAGGTGACTCGGTAAAAGTGGCTTATGTCGGTCAGATTCGTGACACTCTAGATGATGACAAAACTGTTTGGGAAGAAGTTTCTGGCGGTTTAGACATTTTGAAAGTGGGCGATTATGAAATTGCATCGCGTGCTTATATTGGTCGCTTTAACTTTAAAGGTCAGGATCAGCAAAAACGCGTTGGTGAATTGTCGGGTGGTGAGCGTAACCGTTTACAACTGGCAAAAATTCTACAGCAGGGCGCAAACGTGATCTTGCTGGATGAGCCATCAAACGACTTGGATATTGAAACTTTACGTGCACTGGAAGATGCAATTTTAGTCTTCCCAGGTACAGTGATGGTGGTATCGCACGACCGTTGGTTCCTAGACCGTATTGCAACGCACATCTTGTCATTCGAAGATGAGCAACCAGAATTCTTTACAGGTAACTATACTGAGTTTGAAGAATATCGCCGTAAGAAATATGGTGATGATCTGGCAACCAAACGTAGCAAATACCGTAAAATTGGCGCTTAAGTCTAAAAACTTGAGTTCTCATTAAAAAAACCAGCCGAGAAGGCTGGTTTTTTTATATTTGCTCGATGATGTGGTCTTGTGATCAACCTAGCAACATTTTTCTTAATCTAGATGTAGACCAGTGAGGTTTAAACTTCCCACTCATGTGCACATTCACGGCACTTCCATTTTTTTTGTGACTGCATAAAGGCTTGCATAGAAATTTTGAAATCAGGCAAATCACGATAAAACAAGAAACCTGCAATTACACACAGCACAAATACCGCCACAGTAATGCTTTGTAAGGTTGTGCCTGCACCATCACCAAAAATCCACATGGCGATACTGATCAAGACAAGAAGTAATAAGACAAATACCGCTGGAATAAGCATCACCAAGCTTTTTGGCACCACAGGACGCGGTGTTGTTTGACCTGCCTGCGCAACAGGCATGATTTTTGGGCTTTGACATTTAGGGCATCGGTATTGCATTACAACTCCAAAATTCTAATCTGATCGTTATTCTAACCAAATGTACGGCAAATCAAAAACAGTCTGTCAGAAAACAGGGCAATAAAAAAGCCCAAGTCATTGCTTGAGCTTTATTATAAGATGAAGATAAGTGAATTTATATTCATCTTGAATATGGCGTCCCTACGGGGATTCGAACCCCGGTTACCGCCGTGAAAGGGCGATGTCCTAGGCCTCTAGACGATAGGGACTTGATGAGGCAACACAGGTAAAGCCTTATTTAAACTTGGTGGAGTCAAGCGGGATCGAACCGCTGACCTCTACAATGCCATTGTAGCGCTCTACCAACTGAGCTATGACCCCAGTCTGTGTGAGCGCAATATTAGGGCTATTGCGCGCACACGTCAACAAAAAAATGAATTAAGCTGGATCAATTGCATCATTTTTCGGCAATTTGATGCTTTCATTCAGTTTTTCCCAGACTTTAACTTCTTTTTTGCTTGGTCCGCCAACCACTTCTAAGGCATGACGCAAACGCGCAAAGGTCAGGTCAGGACCAATGGTGACCATGGTTTGCATCACAGGTGTAGATGCGGTTGAACCTGCAATTGCAATAAAGAACGCAGGCATGAAATCACGCAATTTGATTTCCATTTGGTTGGCTAAATCCATTAGGGTTTGGCTCACCGTGTCGTTGTTCCAAGTAAATAGACTTTCTAAACGCCAAATTGCAAATTGTAGGCTTTGACGCACTTGTTCTTCAGACAGTTTTTTACTTTCAAACTGTTCCTTGCTTAAGCTTGGGAAATGGTTGAAGTAATGTGCAGACCAATTGACCGCTTCTGAGAGTAAATGAATACGTGGTTGAATTGCGGCAGCAATTTCTTCCAATTTGGCACGATCTGCTTTCCAAGCCAATAAGGTATCTAACAGCTCAGCAGGTGAAAGCGCTTTAATCCATTGACCATTCAGCCAATTGAGTTTTTCCACATCAAAGATAGGGCCGCCTAGTGAAACACGTTGAATATCAAAGTGTTCAATCATTTCGGCTAAGGTGAATTTTTCACTTTCATCTGGCATTGACCAACCCATGCGACCTAAATAGTTCAGCAAAGCTTCAGGTAATACGCCAATGTCTTTGTAGTAGTTGATTGAAGTTGGGTTTTTACGTTTAGATAATTTTGATTTGTCTGGGTTACGCAACAATGGCATGTGGCATAACACAGGCATATCCCAACCAAAATATTGATAAAGCAATTGGTGTTTCGGTGCCGATGGAATCCATTCTTCACCACGAATCACGTGAGTGATTTGCATCAAATGGTCATCGACCACGTTGGCCAAATGGTAAGTTGGCAAGCCATCTGTTTTCAGCAAAATTTGCATATCGACTTGCGCCCATGGAATTTCCACTTCACCGCGCAGCATGTCATTAAATTTACATACGCCTTCGGTTGGCACTTTCATACGAATAACATGCGCTTCGCCTGCCGCTAAACGACGCTGCACTTCATCTGCAGACAAGTTTAAACCACGACCATCGTAGCGCGGGCTTTCACCACGTGCTTGTTGTTCTGCACGCATTTGATCTAGTTCTTCGCTAGTAGCGAAGCAATAGAAAGCATGCCCTTGTTCAACCAATTGCAAGGCGTATTGCTTATAAATATCCATACGTTCAGATTGGCGATACGGTGCATGTGGGCCGCCGATATCTGGACCTTCTGCCCAATTTAAGCCTAACCAACGCAATGAATCCAAAATCATTTTTTCAGATTCAGGGGTTGAGCGCAGTTGGTCAGTATCTTCAATACGAAGAATAAATTCACCACCGTGTTGTTTGGCAAAACATAAGTTAAACAAGGCGATATACGCTGTTCCCACGTGCGGGAAACCAGTAGGAGAAGGCGCGATACGAGTACGAACAGTCATAAGCAAAAATTAATTCAAAATGTAAATTGCAACCATTATAACGAAAAAGCCCAAGTACTTAATGTTAAATTCAACATTCTGTACTTGGGCGTTTCAACTGCATTTGAAAAGGGGATCAAAGGCAGTGAATTTAATGCGGAGTTATGAGTTATCTTGCGGGAATAAGGCTTGTACAAAACGGCTAAAACGCTGATTTTGCAAGGCAAAGAAATTTTGAGTTGGAGCGACATGAATGGAAGTCAGCACTTTTAAATCATTATTTGATTCAAACTTTTGCTTGTCTGCCTGTTTTTGTTGGGTAAGGGCTTTTTCAATTAAAGACCCCTTTTCCGCAGTTAAATGGGTTTTACTTTCAGCAGATTTGATCACTGCACTGTGACCGACTGTACTTAAGCTGAGTAATACTGCGAACATGAGTTTAGATTTCATTTTGATTCCCCCTTTCCTTTATGAGTGAACTCACAATTTATAAATTGTTTTAATCACTTTAATATTTAATCACAAAAATCATAACAAAAGTAGATTTGCGTCACACTCTTAATAAGATCTTTATCATCATTTACTCACTATATACCGATTTTTCAGATGATCTTTGATTTAGAACATGTTGTAACAAACAACTGTGGAGATATCGTGAAGATTGTTACAAAAGTCACAATAAAATAGTTTTGAAGCGGGTTTGATTGCTGTGATGTCGCTTATTTTACCGTTGAGTCTAAAAACGGATCAAAGTTTTATTCACTTTTTATATATCTAATCCATAAAAAGGTATAAATTTGGAATAAACGCCGCATCTTGAATTAAATTGATTAAAAACAATTAATTAAAGCTAAATTATTTGAATTTAATCATTTTTTGCATGTTTTTTACAAATTGCGCAGCGCCTGAGCATTGCATATATTGAGCGACAGATTAAAGGTGATGTGTGCTGTAATGAAAACTCAATTGAAAGCTTTATTGGCTGCTGCGCTATTGGCAACAGGTTTTGCTGCAACGACTGCTCAGGCTGCAGATCGTCAGTTTTTAAATGTATCGTATGATGCGACCCGCGAATTTTATGATGAATTTAACAAGTCGTTTGGTCAGTACTGGAAAAAACGTACAGGTTTAGACGTCAACTTTAAACAATCACATGGTGGTTCAGGCAAGCAAGCGCGTTCTGTGGTCGATGGTTTAAAGGGCGATGTCGTAACTTTGGCATTGGCGAATGACATTGAAGAAATTGTAAAGTCAGGTCAAATCCAAGCAGGTTGGCAAAAAGAATTTCCTCATAACTCTGCGCCTTATACCTCGACCATCGTCTTTATGGTGCGTAAAGGCAATCCGAAAAACATTAAAGACTGGAATGACTTAACCAAACCAGGCGTACAAATTATTACCCCTAACCCGAAAACAGGTGGTTTGCCACGTTGGGTGTATTTATCGGCTTGGGGTTATGCAGAAAAGCAGCCGGGCGGCTCTAAGGCCAAAGCGCAAGAATTTGTGGGCAAGATGTACCACAATGTAAAAGTGATGGATTCGGCAGCACGTGCGTCGATGACTACATTTGCTGAACGTGGCATTGGTGATGTGTTGTTGACTTGGGAAAATGAAGCCCTTGTAACTTTAAAAACCTTAGGCAAAGACAAGTTTGATATTGTTTATCCATCTATTTCTATTTTGACTGAACCTTCGGTGGCAATCGTAGACCGCACAGTAGAAAAAAATGGCAATAAATGGTTAGCGACAGGCTATATCAACTATTTATATTCACCTTTAGGTCAGGAAATGGCGGCTAAGCATTTCTACCGTCCACGTAATGAAAAAGTCCTTGCAAAATATGCAGCACAATTCCCGAAATTAAAAACCTTCACGATTGATGAAGTGTTCGGTGGCTGGGAAAATGCACAAAAAACACATTTTGTGAATGGTGCGATTTTCGACCAAATTTATAATACTAAGCGTTAAACAGATATCCATTTTCGGCTAATCTTTTATTGGATTGGCACACAAAAAAATCTCTACGGAGATTTTTTTGTGCTTTAAAAAAGTCAAAAACGGTTTTCCCTATGGAAAGTAATATTTATCTACAAAAAGACGTTTGGAGCTTTGCCAAAACAAGGTAATAATGTGCAGTTACATTTTAGCTGTATTGATTGAACCTTATGTCGCATATTTCTGTATTACTTCATGAAACTGTTGATGCCGTGTTGGCAGATCGCAATACAGGAATTTATGTCGATGCCACCTTTGGACGAGGTGGACACACGCGTTTGTTGTTATCCAAATTGGATGCGCAGGCACGAGTCTATGCCTTTGATAAAGATCCACAAGCTTTGGCCGTGGCAGCAGAATTGGCGCAGCAAGATTCGCGCTTTCAGATTATTCATGCCAGTTTTGCCGATATGCAGCAAGCGTTGAATGATTTGGGCGTCACTCAGGTCGATGGTGTGATGGCCGATTTAGGCGTGTCGTCACCACAGCTAGATCAGGCAGAACGCGGTTTTAGCTTTATGAAAGATGGCCCGCTTGATATGCGTATGGACAACTCACAAGGCCCGACTGCGGCAGAATGGCTGGTGGATATTGAAGAAGAAGCCTTAGCCAATGTGATTTTTCAATATGGTGAAGAGCGTTATAGCCGCCGTATTGCCAAAGCCATTAAACAGGCGGGTTATATTGAAACTACCGCACAATTGGCTGAAATTGTAAAAGTTGCCCATCCGAAGTGGGAAAAAAACAAACACGCTGCAACACGTACTTTTCAGGCAATTCGTATTGCGATTAATAAAGAATTAGAAGATATTGAAAACTTCTTGCCGCAAGCCGTTGAGGTGTTAAAACCCGAAGGTCGTTTGGCGGTAATTAGCTTCCATTCTTTGGAAGATCGTTTAATTAAACAGTTTATTCAAAAAGAATCGAGCCTGCCTGAAGATTCGGGTTGGGGCTTGCCACAACAGCAACAAGATACACGTCGATTGAAAAAAATATCACGTGTGCGTGCCAGTGATGAAGAAGTCAAAGCCAATCCACGCTCACGCAGCGCATGGCTACGTGTTGCAGAACGATTAGCTTGAAAAGGCCAATAATGAAAACTGAAACCGTTGAAAAAAATCAATCTCAAGTGCGACTGAAAAAAATGGTCGCCTATTTTATTTTATTGGCGCTGGTATTTATCAGCGCGATTATGGTGGTGTTTCAAGTGTTTGAATATCGCCATGATTATCGTGAGCTGAGTTCTTATATGCGCGAGCGAGATGACTTAAATGCTGAATGGGGGCGTTTGTTAATTGAACAGCAGACCTTTGGTGCAACTGCACAAATTGGCACCCGTGCGGTGACGCAACTGCGTATGTATTCACCGCCCGCACCGCAAACTGTGGTGATTTCTTTGCCTACAACCTCAGAACAACAATAAGGCGAGTTGCACATGGTCGATACGCGTAAAAAGCAAACCCGAAAGAAACAGCAATCGGTAACTGGAAAAAATGCCATTCATGTAGAAATGTGGCGTTTTTACTTAATGTGGGCTGTGGTACTGCTGGTGTTCGTGGCACTGGTGGGACGTGCTTTTTATGTGCAAATTGTGAACCATGATTTTTTACAAAACAAAGCCAATGCCAATATTTTAAGAACAGAAAAGCTCAAAGCTATGCGCGGGGTGATTTATGATCGCCACGGTGTGCCTTTGGCAATTAGTACCCCTGTAATGAAAGTGGTGATTGATCCACGTGATTATTTTGACAATAAAAAACTGTTTGAAGAAATTACAGCCGAGTTGGAAAAAAATCCGACCAGTCGTAAATTGCAGCGTCAATTGCCAGATAAAAACTTGAATTTAGATGAACTTGCCGATGCAGTTGGGATGGATCGCCAAGAACTGAAAAATAAAATGAACGAGCGTCCGCGTTCACGTTATTTGGTTTTACAAAAAGAAGTGCCGCCGCAACAGGCAGAGCTGATTCTAAAACGTAATTTCCAAGGGGTATATACCGAGAAAAACTATAAGCGTTATTACCCGCAGCCACAGCCGAATGCACAAATTATTGGTTTGACCAATAGTGAAGGCACAGGCATTGAAGGCTTGGAAATGCAGCTAAATACCCGCTTGGCAGGCGTGGATGGCGAACAGCAAATCGTGCGCGATAAAAAGGGTAACCGTGTCAAAGACCCAGAAGTGGTGAGAGAGGTTGAACCGGGCGAAAATATTACCCTGAGTATCGACTCACGTTTGCAATACATTATGTATCGTGAATTGACTGCAGCAGGGGTGGCAAATAATGCCCGTTCAGCCACAGCAATTGCGGTAGATGTGAAAACGGGTGAAATTTTGGCGATGACCAGTTGGCCGTCGTATAACCCGAATGACAAAAAAAGTTTGTCCAATAAAGATGCCATGCGTAACCGTGGTGCGGTGGATTCTTTTGAACCGGGTTCGACCATGAAGCCTATGACGGTGGCAATGGCACTGGAAAGTGGCAAATATTCACCGAATACCGTGGTCAATTTAAGTGGTGGTTCAATGCGGGTGGGTAATCACACCATTCGTGATACCCACAATTATGGCTCACTGACTTTGGCGGGAATTATCCAAAAATCGTCAAACGTGGGTGTGGCGAAAATTGCTTTATCTTTACCGTATGCAACCTTACCGACTTTTTATAAGCGTTTAGGGTTTGGTGCGCGTTCTGCAGTGAAATTTCCGGGTGAAAGTGCAGGTTTAATTTTGCCGCCAAGCAAGTGGAATGTGTCGGAAGTGGCGACCATGTCTTATGGTTATGGTTTGAACGCCACTGTGCTGCAATTGGCAGATGCCTATGCCATGCTTGCCAATAAAGGCGTAAAAATGCCGCTGAGTTTATACAAATTAGAAGAACAGCCTAAAGGCGAACAAATTGTTGATGCTAAAATTGCCGATCAAGTTCTACTGATGATGGAAGCCGTAACGTTACCCGGTGGTACGGCACGTCAAGCCAATATTCCAGGCTATCGGGTTGCAGGTAAAACGGGAACAGCGCATAAACTTCGCGCAGACCGCAAAGGCTATTCACAGACTGAATATCGTGCCTTGTTTGCTGGGGTTGCGCCAGTCAGTGATCCGCGTTTAGCCATGGTTGTCGTGGTGGAAAATCCAACAGGACAGTATTATGGTGGTTTGGTGGCAGCGCCTGTATTTGCTCGTGTGATGCAAGAATCTTTACGTTTAATGAACGTACCTTTAGATAAACCTTTAGAAACTCCCAACATCCAATAACAGGTGACGCATGTCTATCAGCTTTCAAAATATTTATCGCAGTTCCCGCGTTGCAGATTGGATGATACAAGACTTTCAGGGCTTTCAACTTGACAGCCGCCATGTGACAGCAGGGCAAATTTTTATTGCCCTGACCAGTTTGTCGCAGCCTGAAAAAACCGCACAATTTGCGCAAGCAGCTTTAGATCAAGGTGCTTTGGCGGTGATTTCGGAAACTGAATTGGTAGTTGCCAATAATTTGGTGGTGCCAGATGTGCGTCAGCGCATGGGGCAGTGGCAAAAACAATATTTACAAGCACGACAGCCTGTACCTTTGGCACGTGTGCTTGCAGTCACGGGTACCAATGGTAAAACCACCATTTCCCGCTTAATTGCTGAATTGTTGATGTTGCAAGCTCAACGCTGTGCAGTCATGGGCACCACAGGCAACGGAATTTTGCCCAATTTGGAAGCTTCAACACATACCACTTTAGATGCCTTGCAACTGCAAAATGCTTTATACAGCTATGCACAACAAGGGGCAAAATTTGCCGCAATTGAAGCCAGTTCACATGGCTTGGAGCAAGGGCGCTTAAATGGCTGCGATATTGAAATTGCGGTATATAGCAACCTGAGT
Organism: Acinetobacter sp. AL9; assembly: GCF_041464035.1. NCBI lineage: Bacteria > Pseudomonadati > Pseudomonadota > Gammaproteobacteria > Moraxellales > Moraxellaceae > Acinetobacter > Acinetobacter sp. AL9. The sequence goes on from NZ_JAYFSK010000002.1 coordinate 23,599, forward strand.
CGTGACCATTTGGATTATCACGGTACTTTAGAGGCATATGCTGCAGCCAAAGCCATGCTGTTTCAGTTTGCCAGTTTAAAAGTTGCAATTATTAATTTAGATGATGAATATGCTGCAGTCATGTTAAAAGCGGCGCAACAGAACCCTGCGCAACCGAAAATTTTGACTTATTCCACGCAGCAAGCGGCAGACTATCAAGTACAGCAGATTGAATACAGTCTGAATGGTGTACGTTTCCATCTACAAACTGCTACGGCAGAATATGTGGTGCAAAGTCCGTTGCTCGGACATTTTAATGTTGAAAACTTGGTCGCGAGTTTAATCGCAGCAGAGCAAGCAGGTTTTGCATTACAGGATTTAATACACACGACTGCACAACTCAAAGGCGCACCGGGGCGTATGCAAGTGTTGCGTGATGCAGAGCGTTTATTTGTGGTGGATTATGCACACACGCCAGATGCCCTAATTCAAGTGTTGCAAACCTTAAAACGCCATGTTAGCGCACAGCTTTGGGCGGTGTTTGGCTGCGGTGGAGATCGGGATCGTGGTAAACGCCCACTGATGACCCAAGCGGCATTGGACTATGCCAATGTTGTGCTTTTGACTTCTGATAACCCGCGTACAGAAGATCCTTTGCAAATTTTTGCCGATATGCAGACAGGTGTCGATTTGTCGGTGGCACAGAGCCATGAAATTCATGATCGTCGTGAAGCGATTAAATATGCAGTCAAACATGCACAGTCAGGCGATATTGTCTTGATTGCAGGCAAAGGTCATGAAAACTATCAAGAAATAGATGGAGTAAGACACTGGTTTGACGATGTGGTTGAAGTGCAATCTGCGATAGATGCACAGCATTGTTCACCTTCTGCTTATCCTGCCCAATAAGGAATTTGTATGCACACTTCCACCACCAGTACCGCAATTTTAGAACCTTGGACTGCCGAACAACTCAAACAGGCAACACAGGGTTATTGGTTCAATGGGCAAGCACCGCAAGGCGAGATTAAACGTATTTTAACCGATTCACGCCATGCTGAAGCAGGCGATGCCTTTTTGGCTTTAAAAGGTGAGCGTTTTGATGCGCATGATTTTGTGGCACAAGTAGCGACTCAGGGCTGTTCTATGGCAATTGTCAGCCAGCCTGTAGACGCAGATATTTGCCAATTGGTCGTGCCTGATACCCATTTGGCTTTAGGACACTTGGGCGCATTTCGTCGTCAGCAACATCCTCAATTAAAAGTGATTGCGTTAACAGGCAGTAGCGGTAAAACCACCACTAAAGAAATGCTCGGTAGTATTTTGTCACGTTTGGCACCGACTTTAATTACCCGTGGCAACCTGAATAATGACTTGGGTGTGCCGATGATGTTATTGGAGTTGAATGCTAGCCATCAATATGCAGTGATGGAATTGGGCGCCAGTCATCAAGGTGAAATCGATTACACCTCAAACTTGGTGCAGCCGCAGGTGGCAGGCATTATCAATATTGGTACTGCGCATTTGGGTGAGTTTGGTGGGCGTGATGGTATTTGTCGGGCCAAGTCTGAAATTTATGCACATATTGCCTCGCAAGGTACAGCGATTGTCCCTGCTGCCGATGATTTTGCCGAACAGATTCAGCAAGCGGTTCAGTCAGAACAGTGTCTAAGTTTTGGTGAAGGCGGTGATGTGTTTGCGACAGACATTCAGCTTCAGCCACAATCAGCAAGTTTTTGTTTAAATACCACGCAAGGGGTGCGTCAAATTCACTTGCCATTTGCAGGTGAACACAATGTACAAAATGCCACGGCTGCTGCCGCTTTTGCACTGGCAATTGGTGTAAGTTTAGATGATATTGTCGCAGGCTTGGAGCAGGCACAAGGGACAAAAGGTCGTTTGAACTTTATTCAGCAAGGCACGCATTTATTTATTGATGACACCTATAATGCCAATCCAACCTCTATGCGTGCTGCAGGCGAAGTCCTTGCACAGCAAACAGGTGTGCGGGTTATGGTGATCGGTGATATTGGCGAACTGGGCAATAGCGCAGCACAACAGCACTATATGTTGGGGCGTGATTTGGTGTCTATTCGTGGCATCAACTTTGTGGTGGCAGTTGGTGAATTTGCACCAGCGACCCAAGAAGGTGCACGTAGTACCCAATATGGAAAAAAATTACAGGCTTTTGTCACTCAAGAACAAGCCTTGCCGTTTTTAATTGATCTGGTAAAAACACATCAACCTCAGTCCATGAGTTTCCTATTTAAAGGTTCTCGTTATACCCATATGGAAACGTTGATGGCTGCATTGATGGAGAAAATTTAAATGCTGTTATGGTTATTTGAACAGCTGGCGGGCTATAACAGCTCGTTTCAGGTGGTTCGTTATTTAACATTACGTTCATTACTGAGTGTATTGACTGCGCTTGGCATCGGTTTGGTGCTAGGCCCTGTGATGATTCGTAAATTACAAGCATTAAAATACGGTCAGGCAGTCAGCTCTTATGCACCTGAAGGGCATGCCAAAAAAATGGGTACGCCAACCATGGGCGGGGTATTAATCCTGCTTTCCATTGGTATTTCGACCCTATTGTGGGCAGATTTATCTAACCCTTACGTCTGGATTGTACTGGCAGTTATGGTCATTTTTGGCGCTGTAGGCTGGGCAGATGACTGGATTAAAATTCGCTACAAAGACAATGCGGGTTTGCCAGCGCGTAAAAAATTCTTCTGGACTTCGGTAGCATCATTGGGTGCGGGTATTGCATTGTATGTGATTGCAACCCAACAGCCAAATCCTGCACAAACTGCAGATATGCTGGATGTGTTGATTCCATTTTTTAAAGATTTCAGCATTCCATTGTCGTTGATTCCACTCGGTATTGGCTTCATTATCTTTACCTATTTGGTGATTAATGGTGCCTCAAATGCGGTGAACCTAACTGATGGTTTAGATGGCTTGGCAATTATGCCAATCGTGTTGGTTGCGGCAGGTTTGGGCGTCTTTGCCTACTTGGCGGGGGATGTTCGTTTTGCTGATTATTTGCATATCCCTTATGTGAAATATGCGTCTGAGTTGGTGGTAATCTGTGCCGCGATGATTGGAGCAGGCTTAGCCTTCCTGTGGTATAACGCGCATCCTGCACAAGTCTTTATGGGCGATGTCGGCGCATTGTCTTTGGGGGCAATGCTGGGTACGATTGCCGTGATGGTACGTCAGGAAATCGTGTTTGCGATTATGGGTGGGGTGTTTGTAGTTGAAGCAATTTCGGTATTTCTGCAAATTGGTTCACTACGTATGCGCAATAAACGGGTATTCTTAATGGCGCCGTTGCATCACCACTATGAAAAGAAAGGCTGGCGTGAAACTCAAGTGGTGATTCGTTTCTGGATTATCACAATTATGCTGGTGGTTTTAGGTTTAATGACTTTAAAATTACGTTAAGCCTATCCAACCGAAAATTTTAAAAGTCGGCACTCGCCGACTTTTTTATGTGGTTCACTCTGGAGAAAATGATGAATTTGCTGATGTGTCCTGTGTGTCGTCAGGTATTGCAACTGCATGATCGAACGTGGCGTTGTGCCAGCAATCACAGCTATGATGTTGCGAAACAAGGCTACGTCAATTTGCATGTGGTGCAGCATAAGCACAGTAAAAATCCGGGGGATACACCTGCTTCGGTGCAGGCACGTCGTGCATTTTTAAGTGCAGGGCATTATGCGCCCTTGCAACAGGCAGTGGTGCAAAAAATTCGCACCTTACGCATCGAAAATTTGTTGGATATTGGCTGTGGTGAAGGCTATTACACCGCTGCCATGCAAGGCGAAGTGTTGCAGTGTGTCGGGGTGGATATTGCCAAGAATGCCGTACAAGTGGCGGCGAAACTGAATCCCGCAGTGACTTGGGTGGTGGGGACAGGGGCAACTTTGCCTGTTTTAGAACATTGTATTGATTTATGTGCCAGCTTGTTTAGCCCAATTCCACAACAGGAAATTTTGCGGGTTTTAAAACCACAAGGCTATTTGTTGGTAGTAACGCCTGCGCCTGAGCATTTATTGGCGATGCGTCAAGCTTTGTTTGAAGAAGTGAAGCCGCATGAGCCTGAAAAATTTATTGCGCAATTGCAAGACGCCTTTGATTTGGTAGAGGCTAGCGTGGTGGAAACACCATTACAACTCAATCAAAATGATTTAAATCATTTAATTGCTATGACACCTTATGCCTATAAAGCCAAAGCAGAGCGCCGTCAGGCGTTGGAACAGCAAACCCAGTTTGACGTGACAGCACAGCATCAAATTTATCTGTTTCAGAAAAAGTAAGTTTGAATAGCCCATAAAAAAGTCCTCATCTTTGCGTAAGAGGGCTTTTTTCTGACTGCTTGTCTGTTGTTACAAGACTTCGTCAATTAAGTTTTCTAACGCATCAGGAGCAGGTTTAGGTACTGCATTGGGTTTGGCAGGGCTGTTGTTTGGCGCTTGCATGGCAGGCGGTGCAGCGTTTTCAGGAATTAATACCTCCTCGCCTGGTAAATCGTCAAAATCACGCTCAGGCGCACGTGCTGGCGCAACAGGCGCAGGTCGATACAGTGGACGTGCCAATGGCGGTGAAGCACGATAATCCTGCTTCTGTTCTGCATTCAAATGATTAAGTTCACGTTGTGGCGCTTTGGCTTTGCTGTCTAAACTGACCCATGCTTCAGGTGTGCCTTTAAGTGCATTGCCCATAAAATCTGTCCAAATTGGCAGCGCTGCGACACCACCGTATTCACGACGTCCTAAAGTGGTAGGTTGGTCAAAGCCCACCCAAGCCACAGTCACCAGTTTGCCGTTGAAACCTGCGAACCATGCGTCTTTGGCATCGTTGGTGGTTCCTGTTTTACCGCCAATATCACCACGACCAATTCTCAGCGCAGCACGTCCAGTACCATGTTGAATTACGTCACGTAAAATATTGGACATATCATACGCCGAGCTAGATTTTAAAATACGTTGTGCCTGTTTGTACTGACTACGCTCTGCCAATAAGTTCGGATTTTGTTTAGCTTGTGCCAGTTTTTTATTACTGATTTCAATCACTTCATCATCTGGCGTGGTGGCTTCGGCACTTTCAGTCGTTTGTTCTTTGGAGTTAATACAAGCAATACACGCATATTCAGGATTGGCTTGATAAATCACCTTGCCATAAGCATCTTCAATACGGTTAATGAAGTGCGGTTGAATACGGTAACCACCGTTGGCAAAAGTGGCATAGCCCGTTGCCATTTGAATAGGCAAAACTTGTGGCGTACCCAATGCAATGGTGTAGTTACGCGGAATCTGATCTTCCTGCAAACCAAAATCCATGAATAGTTGGCGGGTACGCTCAATACCGACTTCTTGTAATAAGCGTACCGAAACCGTGTTACGAGATAAATATAACGCACGTCGTAACGGAATCATGCCTAAATGGCGACCATCGGAGTTACGTGGTGACCATTTACCAATGGTGATTGGACTGTCATTGACCATGGTGTGTGGTGTCATACCGCGCTCTAAAGCCAGTGCATACACAAAAGGTTTAATGGTAGAGCCTGGTTGGCGCCAACCTTGTAAAGTACGGTTGAATTTGGATTGATAGAAATTATATCCACCCACCAATGCTTCAATGGCGCCGTTATTCGGGTTAATTGCGACCAATTGACCTTGCACTTTTGGTACTTGTACTAATGACCAAGCGGTTTTATTTTCATTTGGGCGTAAACGGACAATATCTTTGACTTTTACAATCTGTGCCGCGCGACTTGGCGCATTGCCTACACTGTTAGCATTGCGATAGGGGCGCGCCCAAGACATACCTGACCACGGTACAGTAACCGTTGTGCCATCTTGCATTAACGCTTCAAAAGAATTATTCAGTACTTTGCTAACTTGCGCAGGGTAGGTATTGGCATAAGCACGAAACTCATGCAGAGGCTTGTCATGTGCCTCTGCACCACGCCATCCATGACGACGATCATAAGCCTCTAAGCCTTCTTGCACCGCTTGTTCAGCATACATCTGACGTTTGCTGTCTACCGTCGTGTAAACTTTATAGCCCGAATCAACCGCTTGTTCGCCAAATTTACTGACCAGTTCAGCACGTACCATTTCACCAATATAGGGGTGTTTATTGCTTATGCTACGGTCTGGCATATCTAAATTAATGGGTTCAGCAATGGCTTTTTGGTATTCATTTTGATTGATATAGCCCAGTTGCAGCATACGTCCCAAAATCCAGTTGCGACGCTCTAAAGCACGTTCAGGATTGACGACAGGGTTATAGCGTGACGGTGCTTTGGGTAAACCAGCAATCATTGCCATTTGTGCAATCGACAGTTCTTCTAAGCTTTTGTTGTAATAAATTTTGGCAGCGGCCGCGATACCATAAGCATTTTTACCCAAAAAGATTTTATTGACGTATAAGGTTAAAATTTCTTCTTTGCTCAGGTTTTGTTCAATTTTACGTGCTAAAAAGATTTCGGTCAGTTTGCGCTTTAAGGTGCGTTCAGGACTGAGATAATAGTTTTTTGCAACCTGCATGGTGATGGTCGAACCGCCCGTTTGCACATTGGAGCCTGTTACCGCCTCGCTCACCGCGCGTCCCAAACCTTTGAAGCTGATTCCACTGTGTTCAAAAAAAGCAGAATCTTCAGCTGCCAAGAACGCAAAAATGAATTTTTCAGGAATATGTTCGTAGTCGACAGGTACAGAAAGTTTGCCGCCATACTCGGCAATCAGCTCATTATCGGCACTGTACACCTGCAATGGCTTTAGTAATGGTGCTTTTTTTAAGGTGGTCATTTCTGGCAAAGATGGGGCAATATAGAGATACATGCCATAGAAACCCATCGGTATTGCGACCAAAATTATAATTATGATCAAAAAAAATGGATGAACACGACCCGAACAAGATAGCTTTTTCATAACAAGTGCGTTTTAATAAGCGCTAATAGCAAACTAATTGCTGGTCAGTATAGCGAGTAGATTTACGGATTGTTAGATGAATTATTAGGCCTCTTGCGAAAGTATGGTTTTATCTAATTTTTGAATTGGCTAAAACCTCATAAAATATAGCTTTTAGCAGCATAAAATTTGACTAACGCAAGAAGTCTATTGTATCCGTAAAAAATTATAGACCAGCGCGGATTAGTAGGTTAAATTTTTTTGGGGATAAAAAAATAATAGGAATGGTATTATCGTGCGTAGGTTATATCGTAAGCCAAGTAAGGGGTTAATAGGTGTAGATATTAGTTCTACTTCTGTTAAGTTATTAGAACTCTCTGTTAAGAATGGGAGATATTGGGTTGAAAGCTATGCGCTGGTCCCACTTCCAGAAGGCAGTGTGGTTGAAAAAAACATTCTCAATCCAGAAGCAGTCGGGGATGCGCTTGAACGTGCATTGAACTTAGCAAACACGCAATCTACATCGGCAGCATTTGCAATTCCAACCTCAATGGTGATTACCAAAATCATTGAAATGGATGCAGATATGACCAGCGATGAGCGTGAAGTTCAAATTCGTATGGACGCCGAGCAATATATTCCATTCCCATTAGATGAAGTCAGCCTAGACTTTGAAGTCCAACCAGACCGTTTAGCCAATCCAAACCGCGTCAATGTGTTACTCGTTGCGACACGTTTAGAAAACGTAGAAGCACGAGTAGAAGCATTAGAGTTGGGTGGTTTGAAAGCCAAAATTGCCGATGTCGAAAGTTTTACCATCGAAAATGCCTTTAAAGTGTTCTCCGATACCCTGCCAATGGGTGTGAACACTATTGGTATTTTGGACATTGGTCATAGCATGACTACCTTGTCGGTGCTGCAAAATAACAAAATTATTTATACCCGCGAACAAACCTTTGGTGGTAAGCAGCTGACACAAGAAATTCAAAACCGTTATGGTTTGTCTTATGAAGAAGCAGGTCGCGCGAAAAAAAGCCGTACTTTGCCAGATGACTACGATGTAGAAGTGCTCGAACCGTTCTTAGAGGCGGTGGTGCAACAAGCTGCACGCTCACTGCAGTTTTTCTTTTCATCTTCACAATTTAACGAAATTGATCACATTTTATTGGCAGGGGGGAATGCCAATATTCCAGGTCTTGCGAAGTTGTTGCAGCAAAAACTGGGCTACCGTGTGACCATTGCCAATCCATTCTTGCAAATGGGCTTCTCTCCACAAATCGACATTAAAAAAATTGAAAGTGATGCACCGTCATTGATGGTGGCATGTGGTTTAGCAATGAGGAGTTTTGATTAATGGCAAAGATTAACTTACTCCCTTGGCGCGATGAGCTAAGAGAAAAACGAAAAAAAGAATTTATTGTATTTTGTATTGCAGCGGCTGCTGTTGGGGTGTTATTGGTGACTTTAGCGTGGTTCTTCTATAACGCGAAGTTAGAAGATCAAGAACAAGCCAATCAATTGGTGATCAGCACCAACCAAAACCTAGATGTACAATTAAAATCTTTAGAAGGCTTGCAAGAACAGCGGAATGCTATTGTTGAGCGCATGAAGTTAATTCAGGGCTTGCAAAGTCAGCGTCCAATTGCTGTGCGTTTAGTGGATGAATTGGTGCGTGTGACACCAAGCAATATGTACTTAACCAAAGTGAGTCGGACAGGCAATAAATTTACTTTTGAAGGCAAGGCTGAAAGTCCAAATACAGTGGCTGAATTCTTGCGTAATTTGGAAGCATCGCCTTGGTATCGCAATGCATTTATGAATTCATTCTTAGCCAAAGAAGAAAATAAAGATAAAGCACCAAGCTCTGTGGTTCCTCGTCTAGAGGAAAGTTACGGTACTTTCGTAGTGACTTCAGATTTAGAAGATATTGCGATTCCTGTAACACCAACAGAACCTAATCCAACATCAGCAGCGGGGGCAGCACAATGAGTCTCGATGAATATGATGAAGTAAATCAGGATGCTGCTGTTGCTCCGAAAAAGAAAATGACCGTTGAAAAGTTTTTTCAACAGTTCAATACCCTAGATCCTAACAATTATGGTGCTTGGCCACTTTCGGTCAAAATTACCTGCTGGATTTTTATTATTTTCCTGATTCTAGCTTTAGGTTACTTTGTCGTAATCAAGCCAAAGTTAGATGCCATTGCAGCAGCACATACACAAGAACAAAACTTGTTAAATGAGTTCCGTGAAAAAGATTCTAAATTGCGTAATTTGCAGCAATACCAAGCGCAATTACAAGAAATGGAAGCGAACTTTAACCAACAACTTGAACAATTGCCAAAAGAAACTGAAATTCCAGGTTTAGTTGAAGATATTAACGTCACAGGCGTGAATTCAGGTTTGAAGTTTAAAAACATTCGTTTAGAGAATGAAATTAAACAAGAGTTCTTTATTGAACAGCCAATTTCAATTGAAGCGACAGGCGATTATCATGCCTTTGGTTCATTCGTAAGCGGTACAGCAGCATTGCCACGTATTGTGACCATGCACGACTTTGAAATTGTGGCGACTGAAAATAAAGACAAGAAAACCGATATTCCGCAAGTAACCTATAAAGCGCAAGCAAAAACTTATCGTTATGTAGGCAGTGCAGATGCGCAAACTACAATGGAAAGCAGTGCAACCGATACTGCTGCGAATAGCGAGAAGAGTAATAAAAGAGTAAATAATACTGCGAAAAGGGGTAAAAAATGAAAATTGAAAAGCTTTCGTTAGCCCTGTTGGCAACTGTATTAATGGTTGGTTGTGATTCACGGATTGATGCAGTCAATGCACAAATGGCTGAAATTCGTAATCAGCCACCACTACCCATTGAACCTGCACCTGTGTTTGAGCCTGCACCAACCTTTAACTATGCAGCACACCAGCTCAAAAGCCCATTTATGCCAAGTTCATTGGCGGCAGAGCTTAAAATTATGGCAGGGAAGCGCGTTTATCCGAACCTTGCTCGCCAGTTACAACCACTGGAAAATTACGCACTTGAGTCACTGACTATGAAAGGCAGTATGCGTCAAAATGGTCAAATTTTGGCATTGATTCAAACACCTGATGGTGAAATTGAGCGTATCCAGCGTGGTAGCTATATGGGGGTAAATCATGGTCGTGTGGTGAATATTACACCTACACAAATTGATTTAATCGAAATTATTCCAGATGGTCGTGAAGGTTATGTAGAACGTCCAAGAAGTTTAGTTTTAATTGGGCCTGCGCCATAAATTAAAGGAATAAAAATGAATAACAGTGTGAAAGATTTTATTTTTGGGGATGGTAATACAATGAACAATTTGTTCCGTCAGTTTTCAATGGGCGCAGTCGCAATGGCAGTGATGCAAGTTGCCAATGCCCAAGTCAGCATTACCAACATCGTACCCATGCAAATTCCGGGACAGGGCACCGAAATTCGTGTCATGTTTAATGGTTTGCCACCTCAACCTGCAGCATATCAGCTGGAACAACCTTCCCGCTTGATTTTAGATTTTGATAAAGCGCAACAAACGCTGAAGCAAAACAGCGTTGCAGTCGCGACCAAAGAAGCCAGCTCTGTAGAGGTAAGCTCAGATGCACAGCGTTCACGTTTAACTGTGAACTTGGCCGATGCGGGCGCATTTACCACGCGTGTTGAAGGCAACACCTTTATTTTAAAAATCAACTCAACAACGGCAACCCCTGTGGCTGCCGTGACTGCCCAACGTAGTGCGCAAGGTGTATCCAATATTGGTTTCCAGCGTGGCGGTGAAGGTGAAGGTCAGGTGGTGATTGATCTACTCGGTAGCAATACGCCTGTAGATGTGCAGCAGCAAGGCAGCAAAATTGTGGTGCGTACTTTAGGCAATAAAGTACCAACACATTTGGCACGCCGTTTAAATGTAAATGATTTTGCAACACCTGTGTCGACCATTGATGCACATAATGATGGCAGCAATGGCGTGATTACCATTCAAGCTGCAGGCAGCTATGAATATATGGCGTATCAAGCAGAAGACAAGCTAACCATCAGCTTAAAACGCCCTGTCGATAAAAACCCGTTTAAACCGCGTGCAGCGCAAAGCTATACAGGCAAAAAGATTTCACTGGATTTCCAAGACATCGAAGTGCGTCGTGTATTGCAGTTATTGGCTGATTTCACAGGCATTAACATGGTGGCAGCAGACACTGTGCAAGGCAACATTACCTTACGTTTAAAAGATGTACCTTGGGATCAAGCCTTAGACATTATTCTGAAAACCAAAAACTTAGATAAGCGTCGTAATGGCAACGTGATTTGGATTGCACCTGTTTCTGAATTGATTAAAGCCGAAGAAGAAGAAGCCAAAGCGATTGCGCAAAGTGTGAAACTGGCGCCACTACAAACTGAATATATTCAATTGAACTATGCCAAAGCGGCAGATATTGAAAAACTAATTACGCAAGGCAAGAATGCATCACGTGGTGGTTCAAATACCAATACAGGTACTGATCCATTAGGCGATAGCGTTGGTAGCTTGTTGAGTCCACGCGGTACAGTGTCGGTAGATCCACGGACCAATACCTTAATCATTAACGATACATCAGCAAAAATTGATCAGATTCGTCAAATGATTGATTTGCTAGATGTGTCTGTGAAGCAAGTGATGATTGAAGCACGTATTGTTCGTGCAACCACAGATTTCACCAAAGAAATGGGGGTGAAGTGGGGCATCTTGTCACAAGGGATTACCAACAATAATCACTTGTTGGTGGGTGGTAGTGACACGACCTTGTGGAACTTGCGTGAACCAGAAAAAGATGATGATATGGGTGGTTGGAAGTATGAAATTGAACGTCCGCAAAACCTGAATGTCGATTTAGGTGTGACCAGTCCAGGTGCCAGCCGTATTGCATTTGGTTTAATCAGCTTGTCTGACTTTATGCTCGATTTGGAGTTGTCGGCATTACAAGCAGATGGTTACGGTGAAGTGATTTCGACACCAAAAGTTCTGACTGCAGATAAGCAAAATGCCAAAGTGGCATCGGGTACGCAAATTCCGTATCAATCTTCTGAAGGTGGTGGTGTCAATGCCGTATCTACTACAGAATTCATTGATGCGACTTTAAGTTTGGATGTGACCCCAAGTATCACGCCTGACGGTAAAGTCCAAATGCAATTAAATATCACCAGTGACTCACCAGGTGCACCTACACCTACAGGTCAGCTCACCATTAACAAGAACGCGGTGAATACCAACGTTTTGGTAGATAATGGTGAAACTGTGGTCTTAGGTGGTATTTTTGAGCAACAAACGGCTAACTCACAAACCAAAGTTCCATTCTTGGGCGATATTCCTTATATCGGACGTTTATTCCGTAAAGATATCAAGTCGGACAACAAACGTGAGTTGCTGATTTTTGTTACACCACGAATTGTTAATGACAGTGTTTCAAGAAATCATTAATATATTTTCAATTTAAACAAAATTTATAGGTGACTCCTTGCTAAGCAAAGAGTTTGACACCCTACCAAATATCTATTTGGTAGGGCCGATGGGGGCAGGCAAGACCACTGTAGGACGCCATTTGGCGGAATTGTTAGGGCGTGAATTTCTAGATAGTGATCATGAAATTGAACGCAAAACTGGCGCTACGATCCCTTGGATCTTTGAAAAAGAAGGTGAACAAGGGTTTCGTAGTCGTGAAACAGCGGTTATTGATGAGTTAACCAAACGGCATAAACTTGTACTTGCTACAGGTGGCGGCGCGGTGACTCAAGCCCCGAATCGAGACTTCTTAAAACAACGTGGTATTGTTGTTTATCTATATACCCCTGTCGAAATTCAACTTCAGCGAACCTATCGCGATAAAAACCGTCCTTTACTTCAAGTCGAAAACCCCGAACAAAGATTACGTGATTTGCTTGCAGTGCGTGATCCGTTGTATCGTGAGGTGGCGCATTATATTATTGAAACCAATCAGGGTGCTGCGCGAGATTTGGCGCAAAAAATCTTAAATACGATTGTTTCAGAGCAAATATCTTAGGTAGAAAGCGACTTTTTCATGCAGACTTTACACGTTGAACTCGGCGATCGCCGTTACCCTATTTTTATTGGCAGTGATCTTCAGCCCCAAGAATTACTTGCACTTTATATTAAAGGTCAGCAAGTCATGATAGTGACCAATACCACGGTTGCAGCTTTGTATTTAAGTCACTATGTGACGGCTGTTGAAGCACTGGGCAAGAAAGTGGCAACCTGTATTTTGCCTGATGGAGAAAAATACAAAGATATTCAGCATCTCACTCTTATTTTTGATGCCTTGCTGGAAGCTGGTTTTAACCGCGACTGTACAGTGCTGGCTTTGGGTGGTGGCGTGATTGGCGATATGGCTGGCTTTGCTTCGGCAAGCTTTCAGCGCGGGGTGTACTTCATTCAAGTACCAACCACTTTATTGTCACAAGTCGATTCCAGTGTCGGTGGCAAAACAGGGATTAATCATCCGCTGGGTAAAAACATGATTGGTGCATTTCAGCAGCCCCAAGTGGTGCTGGCCGATATGTCGCAACTGAATACTTTACCTGAGCGCGAGTTGTCTGCAGGCTTAGCCGAAGTCATTAAATATGCGCTTTTGGGTGATGTCGAGTTTCTAGAATGGCTTGAAACGCACATGGAAGCATTAGTGGCGCGTGATCCTGCTGTACTGGCAGAAGCGGTATATCGTTCATGTGCACATAAAGCGCGTATTGTTGCCAATGATGAAAAAGAGCAAGGTGAACGCGCTTTATTGAATCTTGGGCATACTTTTGGGCACGCAATTGAATCTTATTTGGGTTATGGTGAATGGTTACACGGTGAAGCTGTTGCGACAGGGATGGTAATGGCAGCCGATTTATCACAGCGTATGGGCTGGATTTCTGCCGAAGATGTAGAGCGTACAAAAAATATCATTTCTCGCGCCAATTTACCGATAGTATGTCCGCAAATTCCACTGGATCAGTTTTTGGCTTATATGGCACACGATAAAAAAGTGCTGAATGGTCAATTACGTTTGGTGCTCATGAAGCAATTGGGTCAAGCCATCATCACCAAAGAGTTTGACTTAGAATTGATGAAACAGGCGATTTTAGCCAATCAAGCATAAAAGGCAGCATATGACAGCACTGCGTACACACTGGCAAAAAATTCAACAGTCAATTTGGTTGCTGGGCGCGGTGCTGTGTTTATTGGCGGCACTGATTTTTTGGGCGGTGACAGACCGTGAAGAACTGGTTGAAATTGAAAAACAACCAGAGTCTGAAATTGAATTACAAATTCAACCCGAGAAGGTTGCTGCAACCACCTATTTGGGTGGCTTGCAAGAAGAAGTCAGACCTTTGGAACTCACCACGCGTTTAACGGCTTCTGGTTTGCATGAGGCTGAGTTTCGCGGTACTAAATTTATTCAGGAACAAAAAAATAATAGCACGATTGAACTGTTTCGGGTCAATGATGAAAACATCATTAAAAGTTTTATTAAAAAGCAAACAGATCGGAGCAAGCTGTTTTATATCCGTTTAAGCGGTGAGGGGCAGGCTGAACAATATGTGATGTTATATGGCAGTTTTGGCAATAAACGCGACGCTGCACAGACTTTGACCGCATTGCCATTCAAATTTCCTGAAACGATTCAGCCTGTTGTGGTGCAATTTGCTGACTATCGTCCTTATGTCAATGATTTAGGTGCAGATGAAATGGGGCTGAGCACTAAGCTATATGCGGTAAATTTACGTCCTGCAGCTGTGCCTAAAATAGATGAAAGTGCTTTGGCACGTCCACCTGCAACCACAACGACTGCACCGACTACGCAGACTGTTGCACCGCAAAATAGTACCACTAGCGCTACAATTACCCGCCGTGATCAGGAGGGTAATGTCGTTGATGTACAAAAATCACAAAGTGGTACAGCACCTGCTCAGCCAGATGCACCTGAACCTGAAGTGCGCGATCCTTTTAACTAATCACAAACATTTCCAATATTCTTTTAGCTTCATTTAGGTCATTCAAACCATCGCTTGCCTTTATTTGTTCTATTCTTTTTGTCTATGATTCGCATTGAGCTATTCTGGCTAAATTGCACCAATTTGATCTAAAAATACTATTTTTCTCATACATAAATGCGTTCTAAAATGGCGCAGCATGGTGTATAAAAATAATGAAGTGCACAAAAACAGTGCGAATTTGACTTAAAAGTGCAATTTTATTTTACATTTATGCGGTGAATGCTGAAATTTGGTTATGGTTGAATAAAAAAATAAAGTTGGCATTGTTTTTGCTTTTATTGGTGCGTGAATTGAGTTGTTGTCCCTATTTTGGCGCAAAAAATTCAATGATTGTGCGAAACTGTCAAATTTGCCTGCTACATTCAAATGTAAAAGTTGCGTAAATGAGAGATAGGTCAATTACTCTAAGTTGATGTTTAGAGTTGTAAATTGAGTTAAATCGCAAAAACAGATTGTTTAATTGGCCCAATTGGGCAAGTAAAAGAAGGGTACGCTATGCACATGCCATCGCCTAATACTGTAGCTCCCGCTCAAGGTTTATACCAACCGGATGAGTTTAAAGATAACTGTGGTTTCGGTTTAATTGCCCATATGCAGGGTGATGCAAGCCATGATCTCGTCAAGACTGCCATTCATAGTTTAAGTTGCATGACCCACCGTGGTGGTATTGCTGCAGACGGTAAAACGGGCGATGGATGTGGTTTGCTGTTGGCAATGCCAAAGCAATTTTTCCGTGAAGAAGCAAAACGCTTAAGTGACATTACCCTGAGCGAAATTTTTGCAGTGGGTACAGTATTTCTGAACCTAGACCCTGCCTTAGCGGCGCATGCAAAAAATATCCTGACCAAAGAAATTGAAGCAGAAGGCTGTAAAGTATTGGCTTGGCGTGTGGTGCCAACCAATAATGAGGCATTGGGCGAAATCGCCATGCAGTCTTTGCCTGCTTTTGAGCAAATTATTGTCAATTGCCCATTGGGTGTGACTGAAGTTGAATTTAACCGCAAATTATTCTTGGCGCGTCGTCGTGCCGAGCAGCAATTGACTGCCGATCCATATTTTTATGTGACCACGTTATGCTCAACCGTGATCAGCTATAAAGGTTTGATGATGCCTGCAGCCATTGCAGATTTCTATACCGACCTTGCCGATGCGCGTTTGGCATCACATATTGTGGTGTTTCACCAGCGTTTCTCGACCAACACTTTGCCACGTTGGCCGTTGGCGCAGCCGTTCCGTTATTTAGCACACAATGGTGAAATCAATACCATTACCGCCAACCGTAATTGGGCAATGGCACGTACTCCTAAATTTGAAAATCCATTATTACCAGGTTTGACAGAGCTAAACCCAATTGTAAACCGTACAGGTTCAGACTCCTCAAGCTTAGACAATATGCTGGAAATTCTGGTGGGTGGCGGAATGGATTTATTCCGTGCCTTGCGTATGTTGGTTCCGCCTGCATGGCAGAACGTCGAAACCATTGATGCCGATTTACGCGCTTTCTATGAATTTAACTCTAAACATATGGAAGCGTGGGATGGCCCTGCAGGTTTAGTGATTCAGGATGGTCGTCATGCCATCTGTATGTTAGACCGTAATGGCTTACGTCCTGCACGTTGGGTGATCACTAAAAATGGCTACATCACTTTGGCCTCTGAAATTGGGGTGTGGGGTTATGAGCCTGAAGATGTAATTTCTAAAGGACGTGTTGGTCCTGGTCAAATTTTGGTGGTGGATACCTTTACTGGCAAAGTGCTCGATACGCAGGATGTAAATAACCATCTGAAAAGAATGCGTCCTTATCGTGAATGGTTGCGTGAAAATTCAATCCGTTTACAAGGTAGCCCAGAGCTTGAAGAATATTTGTGTGATCAGGGTTTAAAAGGTGATGCCTTAAAAGCTGCACAAAAAATGTTTATGGTGACCTTTGAAGAGCGTGATCAATTATTGCGTCCAATCGCAGAAAGTGGTCAGGAAGCCGTTGGTTCCATGGGTGATGATACGCCAATGGCAGTATTATCACGTCAGGTACGTCATGTGTCGGATTATTTCCGTCAGCAGTTTGCGCAGGTGACCAATCCACCGATTGACCCATTGCGTGAATCGATCGTGATGTCTTTGGAAACCTGTTTGGGTCGTGAACAAAACGTATTTGAGCAAGGCCCAGAACATGCCGACCGCTTGATTATTTCAAGTCCTGTGTTGACCAATTCCAAAATGCACCAAATTCGCACTTTGGGTCGTAAAGGCTATGAAATTGCCGACATCGACCTGAACTATGCCGAAAATGAAGGTTTGCAAGCTGCGATTCAACGGATTTGCGAAACTGCTGCACAAGCGGTGCGTGAGGGTAAAACTTTATTGGTACTCACCGATAAAAAAATCCGTGAAGGTTACTTGCCTGCCAATGCGGTCATGGCGACTGGTGCGGTGCATCACCACTTAATTCAAGTCGGTTTACGTACCGATGCCAACATTATTGTGGAAACTGGTTTTGCTCGTGATCCGCACCAATTTGCAGTATTGCTCGGTTTTGGTGCAACTGCGGTGTATCCTTATTTGGCTTATGATGTGATCAATGACTTGATTGCCAAAGGCGAGTTATTGGGCGACCCTGTCTATGCGCAAAGCAATTTCCGCAAAGGCATTGAAAAAGGCTTGCTTAAAGTCTTGTCCAAAATGGGGATTTCAACTGTAGCCTCTTATCGTGGTGGTCAGTTGTTTGAAGCAGTCGGCTTATCTGCCGAAGTGGTGAATACTTGCTTTATTGGTGTGCCAAGTCGTATTCAGGGGGCTACCTTTGCCGACCTTGAAAATGATCAGAAAAAACTGGCAGACACTGCATGGAAATCACGTAAACCAATTGATCAGGGTGGTTTGCTGAAATTTGTATTTGGCAAGGAATACCATGCCTTTAACCCAGATGTGATCAATGCCTTACACAAAGCGGTGCGTTCAGGCAATTATGCAGATTTTAAAGAATATGCAGAAATCGTGAATAATCGCCCAATCGCAACCATTCGTGATCTATTCAAGTTAAAAACAGACAATTCCATTGCCTTAGATCAAGTGGAATCGGTTGAACAAATTTTACCGCGATTCGACTCTGCGGGCATGTCTTTGGGTGCGTTGTCACCAGAAGCGCATGAAGCGATTGCGATTGCCATGAACACCATTGGTGGGCGTTCAAACTCAGGTGAGGGCGGTGAAGACCCTGCGCGTTATGGCACGATTCGTAACTCGAAAATCAAACAGATTGCTTCGGGACGTTTTGGGGTCACACCTGCTTACTTAACCTCTGCAGAAGTATTGCAGATTAAAGTGGCGCAGGGTGCAAAACCGGGTGAGGGCGGTCAGTTACCAGGCGGTAAAGTGAATGGCTTGATTGCACGTTTGCGTTACTCTGTACCGGGTGTGACTTTAATTTCTCCACCACCACACCACGATATTTATTCGATTGAAGACTTGTCGCAATTGATTTTTGATTTAAAACAAGTCAATCCACAAGCCATGGTATCGGTCAAGTTGGTATCTGAACCAGGGGTGGGGACCATTGCAGCAGGTGTAGCCAAAGCCTATGCCGACTTCATTACTATCTCGGGCTATGATGGCGGTACAGCAGCATCGCCACTGTCATCTATTCACCATGCAGGTTCGCCGTGGGAATTGGGTTTAAGTGAGGCGCATCAGGCATTACGTGTGAATGACTTGCGTGGCAAAGTTCGTGTGCAAACCGATGGTGGCTTAAAAACTGGTTTAGATGTGGTGAAAGCGGCAATTTTAGGTGCGGAAAGCTTCGGTTTTGGTTCAACGCCAATGATTGCCTTGGGTTGTAAATACTTGCGTATCTGTCACTTAAATAACTGTGCAACAGGGGTAGCAACGCAGCAAGATCATTTGCGTCAGGAACACTATATTGGTGAACCACAAATGCTGATCAACTTCTTCACATTTATTGCTGAAGAAACCCGTGAATGGTTAGCAGCATTGGGTGTGGCGAGCTTAAAAGACTTGATTGGTCGTACCGACTTACTGGAAATTTTACCAGGTGAAACTGAAAAACATGCACATCTTGATTTAAGTGCCTTGTTAGAATCACACCCTGCGGCAGAAGGCAAAGCGCAATACTGTCAGGTTGAAGGCAATGCACCATTTGACAAAGGTGTTTTGGCTGAAAAAATGATTGCAGAGATGTTGCCTGCAATTGAAGCAGGTACAGGTGGCGAGTATTACTTTAACGTGAGCAACTGTGACCGTTCTATTGGTGCACGTATTTCAGGTGAAATTGCGCGTCGTTATGGTAACTTGAGCATGGAACATCATCCTGTCAAAGTGAATCTTACAGGTACTGCAGGGCAATCTTTAGGTGTTTGGAATGCAGGTGGTTTGCATATCAAACTTGAAGGCGATGCCAATGACTATGTGGGTAAAGGCATGGCGGGGGGGCGTATTTCCATCTTCCCACCAAAAGGTTCGCCTTTCCAAACGCAGAATACTGCCATTATTGGTAATACCTGTCTCTATGGTGCAACCGGTGGTAAATTATTTGCTGCAGGTACGGCAGGTGAGCGTTTTGCGGTGCGCAACTCGGGCGCGTTTGCAGTCATTGAAGGAGCAGGCGACCATTGCTGTGAATACATGACAGGCGGAATTGTCACGGTATTGGGCAAAGTGGGACACAACTTTGGTGCGGGTATGACAGGTGGGTTTGCCTATGTACTGGATTTGGATAATGACTTTGTAGATCGTTACAACCACGAACTGATTGAGCTGAATCGTATTTCGACTGAAGCGATGGAAGAACATAAAGCATTCTTAGGACGTATTTTAGATGAACACATTGCCGAAACAGGCAGTGCGTGGGCATACAAAATCCGCCATGAGTTTGATTTCTATAGCCGTAAATTCTGGTTGGTAAAACCAAAAGCTGCCAACTTGCAGACTTTGTTGAAAACCACCCAAGCAGATCCACAATAATCCACGACTCAGCATTCGGCAGATGTGGATAACTTTAGACTTATACCCAGTGTAAATGTCGCGTTATCCACATCCACCTACGGAGAAAGACATGGCAGAACGCCTACATAATGACTTTCAATTTCTGGATGTAGCACGCCAAGATCCAGAGAAAAAAGATCTCGATGTCCGCAAAAATGAGTTTGTGGAAATTTATAAACCGTTTACTGCAGAAGTGGCGGCCAATCAGACCCATCGTTGTTTGGGCTGTGGTAACCCGTACTGTGAATGGAAATGCCCTGTGCATAACTACATTCCGAACTGGCTTAAACTAATTTCGGAAGGTCGTATTTTTCAGGCAGCAGAATTGTGTCATCAAACCAATACTTTGCCTGAAGTTTGTGGACGGGTTTGTCCACAAGATCGTTTGTGTGAAGGCGCATGTACCTTAAATGATGGTTTTGGTGCAGTCACCATTGGCAATGCCGAAAAGTACATCAACGATACAGCTTTTGCCTTGGGCTGGCGTCCAGACATGTCGCATGTGAAATGGACCGATAAAAAAGTGGCGATTATTGGTGCGGGCCCTGCAGGTTTAGGCTGTGCCGATATCTTGGTGCGTAATGGCGTCAAACCAGTAGTTTTTGACAAACGGCCTGAAATTGGTGGCTTGCTCACCTTTGGTATTCCAGAATTTAAAATGGAAAAAGACGTGATGAAACGCCGCCGAGAAATTTTTTCGGGCATGGGGGTTGAATTCCGTTTAAATACCGAAATTGGTACAGATATCACGATTGAACAATTGCTTGCCGATTACGATGCCGTGTTCATGGGCATGGGCACTTATACCTATATGAAAGGTGGATTTGCTGGTGAAGATTTAGATGGTGTTTATGATGCGCTGGACTTCTTGATTGCCAATGTCAACCGTTGCCAAGGCTGGGAAAAAGATCCTGCAGAATACATCAGTGTTGAAGGCAAAAAAGTGATTGTACTGGGTGGTGGTGATACTGCCATGGACTGTAACCGTACGTCGATCCGTCAAGGTGCTGAATCCGTTGTCTGTGCATATCGTCGTGATGAAGAAAATATGCCGGGTTCACGCCGTGAAGTGAAAAATGCGAAGGAAGAAGGCGTTGAATTTAAGTTCAATCGTCAACCGATCGAAATCGTCGGGGAAAATGGCAAAGTCACAGGCGTTAAAGTGGTGACAACACAGTTGGGTGAGCCTGACAGCCGTGGTCGTCGTAGTCCTGAGCCAATTCCAGGTTCTGAAGAAATTCTACCTGCTGATGCGGTACTACTTGCCTTCGGTTTCCGTACGAGTCCTGCAGATTGGTTCGCCTCTGCTAATGTTGGGGTAGACGGTTCAGGTCGTGTAGTGGCAGCAGAACAGCAAACATTTAAGTTCCAAACGTCTAACCCGAAAATTTTTGCAGGGGGCGATATGGTGCGTGGTTCTGATTTGGTCGTGACTGCAATTTGGGAAGGTCGTCAGGCGGCAGAAGGTATTTTAGATTATTTAGAGCTCTAAACGAGTTTGTTTTGCTTAGATCTTGAAAGGGCTGAGTTTTAAGGAATTCAGTCCTTTTTTCATTGGATATTTTATCCCGCTCATCTTCTTGTGGAATGTATTGCCATTTCTGATTCATATAAGGTTTAAGAGCTGAAACTTCAATATTAATTCAATCTGCTGTACAAGGTTATTGTTGGATGTAATCAGTTTGGTGATTCGCTCGATTAAATAAAATAAACAAACAGGTCAAAATTTCACGTTAGAATGAAATCATTTCAAACAAATACAAAGAAAATTTAGAGGTTAATGTATGAATTTCACAAAAAAAACCATGCTCGCGGTGGCTTTAACCAGTACTTTGACATTAAGCGGATGTGGCTATAACACCTTACAAGTGAAAGATGAAGCCGTGACTGCTTCTTGGTCAGAAGTCCAAAACCAATATCAACGCCGTGCCGATTTAGTGCCAAACTTGGTGAATGTGGTCAAAGGCTATGCCAAACACGAAGAACAAGTCTTGACTGAAGTCACTCAGGCACGTGCCAATGTCGCAGGCTTAAAAGTGGATAAGTCGGTATTAGAAGACCCTGCGTTATTCCAGAAATATCAGGAAGCACAGGCGCAAATGACCAGTGCCTTATCACGTTTAATTGCGGTGTCTGAAAATTATCCAGACTTAAAAGCCAATGAGCAATTCCGTGATTTACAAGTACAACTAGAAGGCACAGAAAACCGTATTGCCGTGGCGCGTAACCGTTACATCAGCACAGTGCAAGACTTTAACAGCTATGCACGCCAGTTCCCGCAAGTAATGACCGCCAAAGTGATTGGCATGGACACCAAACCAAACTTCAGTGCCGAGCAAAGCGCACAAACTGCACCGAAAGTTTCGTTTGAATAACGCCTAGGAGGATGTCTGGATGCTGCAATTGCACAGCAAGACCTGTATAAATCTAGGGCAGATGCTGCTGCTCATGGCAGTTATGTGTTTCAGCTGCTTGGCATATAGTGAAGTTGCTACAGCAACCGATGAAACCGCCGAAGCTGTGGTGCTGGGTAAAATTGTGCAGCAACAGCATCCTCAAAGTGCCAACCCTATCCCAGATCTTGCAAATTCAGGCCAGCCTACATCTACCACTCAGCAAGCACCTGCGGAAACACCAGTTCAGCAACCGCAAATTGCCAATGATATGGCAGAGGGTGAATCCATCCGTGCTTTGCCGACATTGAATCAGCCCGTGGTCGATCAAGCCAATTTGCTCACTGCTGCAGAAAAACAGCAAATCAGCCAGCGGATTTTAAATTTACATCAACACGCCAAAGCACAAATTGGGGTGGTGATTGTACCGACCACAGGGCAGGAAGATATTTTTGATTTTGCCATGCGGGTCGCAGAACAATGGCAGCTCGGTTCTGCCAAGCAAGATAATGGTGTGTTGATGGCAATTGCAGTCAATGACCGCCGTATTCAGATTTTAACGGGTTATGGTTTAGAGGGCGTGCTGCCTGATATTGTAGTGAGCCGTATTATTAACCAACGCATTACCCCCTATTTTAAACAAGCGCAATATGCTCAAGGCATTGACGCAGGCTTGGCAGAAATTGAACGGATTTTAAACCTAGACCCCGAAGTTGCTGCACAGGCTGCGCAAGAACTGAAACAGCGTCAGGAACAAGCGTTGCAAGAACAACAGGCACGTGAAAAAACCTTGAGCAGTGCTTTATTTATTTTAATTGCAGGGGTAATTGGCTCACTGATTGTTGGAAAACGCTTAAGTGCTTCAACCGCTGCCGTGGCAGGTACAGTGGCAGGTTTGGTCAATGGTGCAGGCTTAATCACCAGTTTAATGATTGGCGCGGGAATTTTCTTTTTACTCATCACTGCCATTGCACAGACCATTTTCCAAATTTTCTTGTCCTCTGCAGGGCGTGGAGGCGGACGGGGCGGTGGTGGTTTTGGCGGCGGTGGCTATAGCGGCGGCGGTGGTGGCTTTGGTGGGGGAGGAGCATCAGGATCATGGTAACCACAACAGATACAACAGAAATTATTACTCAACCAAAAATGGGCATTGTAGCCCGTCCGAGTGTAAAGCGCTGGCTGAAGCATTTCTTTTTTTTACCTGCCACCAAACGTTTTTTTAATGCGCAAGATCAGCATGCCATTGCAGAAGCGGTGACTGCCGCCGAGCATGGGCATGTGGGGGAAATTCAGGTGGTGATTGAAGGTTGTTTACCCTCGCGTTTGGCGTATGCGGTAGATACGCATACCCGTGCGCGCCAATTATTTGCAGAATTGGGTGTTTGGGATACTGAACTGAACAGCGGGGTTTTGCTGTACCTGAATTTGTGCGAGCGCAAAGTGGAAATTGTGATTGACCGTGGCATTAAAACCGCGACCACGCAACAGGTGTGGGATGAGGTCTGTGCGCATATTGTGCAGGGGTTGGCACAGCAGCAGTATCGGCAAGCAGTAATCACAGGCGTGCAAGAAATTGGTGAAATTTTGGATGCGTTTTATGACCGTCAGTTGCTAGATCAGCAAAATGAATTGAGCAATGCGCCGATTATTTTGGGGTGAGGGTTGTTGGTGTTTTTCTCTTTTTTAATTCCTCTGTTTTTTAAAGAAAGCCTAGGAGAGATTTTTCAACATGGGTAGTTTCACAATATATGGCTTACCTTTCCAAAGGAGGAAGTTCAGGCAACTATAAAAGATAAGCACCGCATAAAAGTTAAATTTGCTGAAATTTGAATCGAAAATTCAAATAAATTTGTGATGAATTTATTTCTAAAATTAAAAAATGCGATGTAATTCACAAAAAATGACAAAATTTGTTAAATTTGTAGTTTGGAATTGACAAAATTTGTCACTTTTTAACAAAAATACACAGTCAAATTAAAAGTTCTAAATTTTTTATGTGTAAGATGCTGTTTTTTTGTGAGAATTGTCTATAATAAAAGTTGGCACGTTTAGTGCTAAGTATAAAATAGCTTACAAAGCTTATAACTAAATTAACAACATTTGTGGAGAATGTTATGAATACAATGCAGAAGGGCTTCACGCTCATCGAGCTTATGATTGTTGTTGCTATTATCGGTATTTTGGCTGCTGTTGCACTACCTGCTTACCAAGACTATACTGTTAAAGCTAAAGTATCCGAGGTTATTCTCGCAGCTTCAGCATGTCGTACAAATGTATCTGAAGTTTATCAAAGTACTTCTACATTACCAGATGCTGGAGATTGGGGGTGTGAAGTAACGAATCCAACTAAATATGTTGCATCTGTAACTACTTCAAAGATAGGTTCAATTACTGTTACTTCAGCAGGTACAACCTCTGGTTTGCCTGAAGAAGCAGCAGGAAAAGAAATCGTAATGGTACCTTTATCTGCATCTGGTTCAAATGGAGATACTTTAGCAGTACCTGGTCAACCAGTTAAAGAGTGGAAATGTGGTCCAGGAGCTACACCTGCTTCAGCAATGCCTAAAAAGTATTTACCAGGTACCTGTCAAGCAACAATTACAAGTGACGAACAAACACCTTCTTAATTCTTAAAATAAAAAAAGACTGGTTCGCCAGTCTTTTTATTTAATTTTTATAATAAAGAGAGAAAATTATGCGAAAAGAATTATATACATATAAAGGATTAAATTTTGAGATTAAAACAATTTCTGAAGCCAATCCTGTTGAAGATAGAGATTTAATTGTTGCTATAAAATACAATGGAAAATTGTTAGAGTTCTATCATGCTGATTCTGAAACAGTTGTTGATTTTCAAATTCAAAATAAAACTGAATTAGAAAATAAATTGTATGAAATTGCTAAACTTGAAATTGCATCAAAATTTTTTGAGATAGTAAACTTAACGAAAAACAAGTAAGGTTGAAGCATTAATAATGTCAAAACGCCTAAAATTTTTCCTTAGTCATTTATCACTCTCCTTTCTAATCGCTTTATTAGTAATTGGACTTGTTTTTTTTATTTGGTATCCATCGCCACTTGCTACAGCAGTTGGCGTAACGCATATCTTTTTAATGTTGTTGGTCATTGACGTAATTTTAGGACCATTTTTAGGCTTATTGGTCTATAAAGAAGGTAAAAAAACACTAAAATTTGATTTAAGTGTCATTATTCTCATTCAAATTGTGGCTTTATGTTATGGGGTGTTTAGTATCGAACAAGGTCGTCCCGCATGGTTGGTTTATAATGTAGATCGTTTTGAATTGGTTAGAAAAAATGAATTGGTTGATACGAATATCCAGCAAGCACAGCCACAATTCCAAAAACCTTCATGGTTTAAGCCGCAATATGTGGCTGCTGAATTTGCCAAAGATACACAACAACGCAATGATGAAATGTTTGCAGAAGTTTTAGGTGGTATTTCTATTGCACAGCGTCCAGAACGCTATGTAGAACTGAGTCAAGCAAAAACCCAAATCCAACAACGTGCATTACCGCTTGTAGAACTGCAACAGTACAACTCAAAAGCAGACGTTGAAAAAACTTTAGCAAAATATCCAAAAGCAGATGCGTGGCTACCTTTAAAAGCCAATGCAGAAGATATGGTGGTTTTAGTTAATAAAGAATCCGCGTCTATCATCAAAATAGTAGATTTAAGACCGTGGAAATAATTTCTTAAGTTAAAAATGGGGAATTTAAGTATTCCCCATGTGATCATCCCATTTTAAAACTGGTAGAATTCCAATCAAACTTGCCACACAAAGCACTATCATCTTGCTTAAAAAAATATAAGATAGAGCCAGTTTTTTGGTCTATTTTTCCTATGAAATCTGCATTGCTATTTTTCGCTGCTATCCTTATCTCCTTAGCATGGCTATTGCCCATTCACTACCGCCCGTGGGTTACCTATACTGGCGAACTTTACGCATTTTTTGCCCTGTTTGCCCTTGCAGCCTGCCTGTTTAAAGAAAAATTACAGATACCTACAATCAGCCTGCCATTACTAGCACTGTGCAGTGTTCCACTTATTCAGTGGGGCTTTGGCTTAGTCTACTTCTTTGACAAAGCCTTGCTCAGCAGTGTGTATATCTTCAGTTTTTGGTTGGCAATTATATTCGGTTATAACCTGACTCAAAATAATATTGAACGTGAACGCATCTTCGCAGGCTTTAGTTATGTGCTACTTGGCGTGGGAAGTATCACCGCATTCATGGCAATTTGCCAGTGGCTCACACTCGACCAATACCTGCCAATGATGGTGGATATTAAAATCGGGCAACGTCCTTATGCCAACTTCGCCCAACCGAATAACATGGCGACCTTTTTGGTGATGTCACTCATGGCATGCCTATATTTATACGAAAAACAAAAACTTAAAACAGAGTGGATTGTGATTGCTGCTACCATGATTTTGGTCGGTGTGGTATTGAGTCAATCGCGGACGTCATGGTTGGCATCGCTGTGTCTCTTGACCTATTTGGGCTATCAGCAATACCGTGGCGTGATGCGGATTAAATGGCACTATAGCTTGCTGTGGTTTGCCGCATTTATCGGGCTGATTTTTATCGCACCTGCTTTCAGTCAATTGCTCTCACAAAGTGCAGACCTCTCGGTGCAATCTCGCGATGTGTTACAACGTGCCACAGGTGATATGTCACGCTTGGCAATTTGGCAGCAAATGCTCGCTGCGATTGAACATCAGCCGTGGTGGGGATATGGTTGGCATCAAACCAGTGTGGCGTATGTCACGATTAGCGAATTTGTGCAAGGTCCTGTGTGGATTCGCAGCGCACACAATTTTATTTTGGATTTTTTACTTTGGAATGGTGTGATACTCGGCGTACCATTTTTGGCGTATCTGGGCTATTGGGGCTACCAATTGCATAAATATACCCAGTCGGTGGAATCGGTTGTGGGGATTTTAATGCTCGGTGCATTTAGTGTACATGCCATGCTGGAATTTCCACAAAACTATGCCTACTTCTTGCTGCCTGTAGGTTTTATTATCGGCATGGTTCAGTCACAGCGCGTAGTGAAAGGTCTTACTTTATCTCCACTATATTTACGCAGCACTTTTGTGGTGGGTGCATTGTTACTAGTGCTGATTTATCGTGATTATGAGGTGATGGTGCCTAAATTGAATCAATCGGTACGCTACGAACACACACCTGAAAAAATCACCCATCAAGAGCGTATTTGGGTACTCGAAGAATTTAACCGTCGGATCGCATGGATTCGTTTAAATCCGTATAGTCAGCAAACGCCTGAACAGCTGCAAGAGATTCATGAAATTGTATTGAATTATCCAACCCGCTACGATTTATTGAAATATGCACGCGTATTAGCATTTAACGGTTATGAAGCAGAAGCCAAAAAGCAATTATGGTTGTTAAGCACTTTGTGGCAGGTCAATGTAGATTATGCGACTTTATTGGATGAGGCAGATGCTAAATCGTAGTTAAAGTGCTGCTTTAAAACAAAAGACTGGAAAAACCAGTCTTTTGTGCGATTGAAACGAGATGAATCTTAGAGTTGGCTTTGAATATAGTTTTCAATGCCTACCGTTTCAACCAAATCAAGCTGTGTCGTTGCCCAGTCGAGGTACTCTTCTTCTTTCTCTAGAATTTCCTGAACCAAATCACGAGTTACATAGTCCAGTTGTTGTTCTGCCAAAACGACGGCTTTTTGAATCGCTTCAATATTCTCTTTGACTTTGCGTACATCGCAATTCAGCACTTCAGCCGTATGCTGACCGATATACAATTTGCCTAAATGTTGTAAATTTGGCAGCCCTTCTAAAAATAAAATACGTTCAATAATTTTATCGGCATGCTTCATTTGACGAATCGACTCTTTATATTCAGCCGAGCCGAGTTGTTCAATGCCCCAATCATTAAACATACGTGAATGTAAAAAATATTGGTTAATTGCAGTCAGGTGATGATACAAAACTTGGTTGAGTTGATTAATCACATCACGATTGCCTTTCATTGCAGCACTCCATCAACAATTTCTGCCTTAAACCGCTTAAGGCAATCTATATTTGTATCTTAAACAAGACTGGGCAAAATGGCGAGTGATTTATCGAACGGCGAATGAAAATCGCAATCAAAAACAATTAGCTAGGTGGTGTGAAGAAATGTAAGCCAAGAAAAACCCGCTGTAGTCGAAAGCGGGAGAGGAAACACTGAGTATAAATTATAATATTAAATGGGGGGAGAGCAATAAAACGTCAGCTTTAGGCAGCTACGGCAAGACGAGATGCAATTTGTGCAATTTCATCGCTAATGATAGCGCGAGTTTCAGGTGCACAGCGACCACAACACGTGCCCAAGTCAAACATATCGCGAATTTCACGATAGCTCTCTGCACCATTGGCAACGGCTTCTTTAATGTCTTGATCTGTAATACCACGGCATAAGCAAACGTACATGAATGCAACCACAATAATTGAAATAAGATAAGAGTTATTATTGATAATTATTATCGTTTGTCAATAAAAATCATTTGAAAAGTCATTTATTGTAATTGAGTTTTTGAATAAAAAAATGCCACCTAATAGGTGGCATCGTTTATTGGTTTTTAAGTATATGAATAATAATGACTTATGAATTGATAATCACCACGCCATCCATTTCAACTAAAGCACCTTTAGGCAAGCTAGCCACACCTAAGGCTGCACGCGCAGGGTATGGTTGTGCAAAGTATTCGCCCATAATTTGATTGACTAATTGAAAGTGTGATAAATCCGTTAGGAAAATATTCAGCTTGGCAATATCGGCCAAAGAACCGCCCGCAGCTTCACAAACGGCTTTTAAGTTATCAAACACGCGGCGAATTTGCGCTTCAATGCCTTCTACCAATTCCATGCTGTATGGGTCTAAACCAATTTGACCTGATAAATAAACAGTATTGCCCACTAAAATGGCTTGAGAGTAAGTACCAATTGCTGCAGGTGCATTTTCAGTATGGATGACTTGGCGAGACATTGATTTCTCCTAAAATAATGTACGAACATCATAGACCATCCGACTGCATTTCAATAGCCTGATGAGTCTATAATGCAAAATCGGTGAATGTGCGGCACAGTCAAACTATGCAGCCACATTAAATTAACAAGCTTTGGCTTCTTCTGCGATGCTGATGGGGCGCGCTAAACGGCTAATTCGTGGGAAACCGAAGTGCATACGCAAATCACGAATAATTTTGGCAATTTGCTTACGGTTATTCACCACAATATTCACATAGGTTTTGCCATCGTGGCTGCGTACCATTTCTACTCCCGTTTTGGCCTTACGACATTGATAGATCAAATCGGAAATTTGTTCGTCATTCATATCCATATCAATGCTGAGGTAAGCCGTAAAACTCACGTCATCTACATCTTCCGAAGTCCATTGTAGCGGCATGATATTTTCAGGATGTTGATGCTGCTCATGCAGTAAGTTGTTGCAACGCGCACGATGCACAATCAAGCCACGGCGTGACAAGTTGCCCTGAATCGGATCGCCCAGTACAGGGTTGCAACAGTGCGCATATTTCACGTCTATGCCTTCTGTGCCCTGAATCAGACGGTCAGAATGTTCGCTGCTGTCGTGATCGAGTGCGTAAATGTGATTTGCCACCAACTGTGGCAATAAATCACCGACTGCAATTTGCTCAAATAAACGGTCTTTAGAGTCAATGTGCCGCCATTGCAACACATTTAACCAATCTGCTTCGGTCAAGTCTTGAATCGAGTGATTAAATAATTTCAGCGCACGGTTAAGCGCTTGCTGACCCACCAAACGCTGTTCTTCAATATCCTGATCACGCAGAATATTTTGTAAGGCACGACGGGCTTTTTGGGTATTAATAAAACTCAGCCAGTCTGGGTTTGGTGTGGCTAAAACATCAGTAATGATTTCAACCACTTGCCCGCTGGTGAGTGGTGTGGAAAGTGGTTTGCTTTCACCATTAATTTTTGTACCGACGGCATGGTTACCTAAGAACAAACTGGCTGCATAGGCAAAATCAACTGCGGTGGCGCCTTGCGGCAATTCATGTAAATGTCCGTGCGGGGTATAAACATGAATTTTCTCTTGGTGTAGATAATCCAGTAAATCGCTAAATGTAGTTTTAGCGCATTCACCATCAATCAACACGTTCAAGCTTTGCATAGAGGCTTGAATGGCAGAACGGCAGGCTTGCGGTGCGTTTTCACCCAAGACTACACCAAAACGTGCGGCTTTACGCATCAATTCAGTTTGAATGGTAAGTGATAAGGTGGTTTGTTCACCTTTTAGACGCATCATGAGCGATTGGTTACCGCCTGGCAGTGGGCGACGGATATGATCTTCATAATGCAAGACCTGAAAGCTGTCACGTAAAATATCGGCCAAACGGTCACAGTCAGCAATGCTTTGTAAAATAATTTCAAAGGCGTGGCTGTGGGTCAGTTCTTGTAGATCAATATCGTTTTTAACAAAGTGGCGCAGTAATTCAATATTGTTATTTTTCTTTTTAATACGGCCTGTAATTTGATTGTCTTGCAGCAGGTCGGCAAGGTTTTGTTCCCATTTAGACTGGTATTCGCAGCGTTTTGGCTTGGTTTGCAAAAGGGCGGCTTGCACATCGTTATACATATCTAAATCTAGGTTTTGATAACACAGATGTTCAAGATTATCCGCCATTTCATTCATACCCACGATACGTGCCATAGGTACAAATACATCAAAAGTTTCTTGGGCGATGCGTGCGCGTTTGTCTGGTCGCAGCGCATCTAATGTGGTCATGTTGTGATAACGGTCTGCCAGTTTCACAATAATGACACGTGGATCCTGTAAGGTTGCTTGCAGAATTTTACGGAACGAAGCGGCTTTGTTGTATTCCTTGTCGCTCGAATGGCTAAGTTTGGTTACACCATCGACCAGTTCGGCAACGGTACGTCCGAATTTTTCTGTGATGTCATCTTTGCTGTAGTCGGTATCTTCTATGACATCGTGCAATAGCGCAGCAATGAGCGTGTCGGCATCCAAACGCATGTGTGCCAAAATACAACTCACCGCAATCGGGTGTAACACATACGGTTCACCACTTTTACGGGTAACGCCATCATGCGCATGTTCAGCATAATCGCAAGCCGTAAGCACCTGTTCGACTTCACTTACGCTAAGGTAAGGTTCGATCATGGCTTGAAGCTGTTGTTTGGCTTGGCTGACCATCGTGCCTGGCATATAACACCCTTTAAAATACAAGTGATAACGAATCTACAGTTAGACCTTATAATGAAAAGCATATTGCATGACTTGTCAATTTTTTTCATGCCAAAATAGTGATAAATTTGGCACTAATAAAGAGGGTCTTACTCCTTATGTTATAACGGTTTTTAGTGCAAGATTAAAGTTCAGACAACAAAAAAGCCTAGTAAAATACTAGGCTTTTTCAGAAAGTGGTTCTTATTGGAAAGAAAAACCATCTAAATTCAAGTTATTTGCTGAAAGTGCGAGGTCAAGACTTGAAGTTTGATAGTCTTGATCACGTTGTTTCAAAATGTCTTTAGACACATGACCCACAGCAATTTCACGTAATGCCACTACAGTTGGCTTGTCATTGTCCCACTCTACAGTTGGCTCAATGCCTTGACGTGCCAATTGACGCGCGCGCTTGCTTGCCACTAGTACAAGCTCAAAGCGGTTGTCTACATGGTCTAAACAATCTTCAACGGTAACGCGTGCCATAAGAATTCTCGTTCGAATAGTAAATTTAAACAGACTGTGCAGTATAAGGTGCTTTGCCTATAGACTCAAGTTTTAATCACGCGCTGGGTGGGCTAATTAACTTTTGAATCAAGGCTTGATGACGACGCGCCTGCTGCGCAGTCACCAAACGATTGGCAATAATCACTGCTTCTAAATCGTGCAGGGCTTTATTAAAGTCATCATTAATAATCAGATAGTCAAAATTGACATATTGCTGCATGTCTTCTACTGCGCAGCCCAAACGATGCTCAATCACATCGACTGCATCGGTGCCACGGTTAGATAAGCGCTCACGTAAATCAAATTGACTTGGTGGAAGAATAAAAATTTGCTTCGATTCAGGAAAAAGATTGCGTACTTGTTGAGCACCTTGCCAGTCAATTTCAAGCAACACATCGTGACCTTTGGCTAACTGCTCTTTAACCGTTGCTTGCGCGGTGCCGTAATAATTGCCAAACACTTCAGCATACTCAATAAAACCGCCTTGTTTTACCAAGTCGATAAAATCTTGTTTTTGTGTGAAGTGATAATGCACACCATCGAGTTCGCCGGGACGTTGACCGCGTGTTGTGTGAGAAACTGAAACGTGTAAATTATTCACACGCTCAAGCAGGGCTTTAACGAGGGATGTTTTGCCTGTTCCTGAAGCGGCAGAAACGACAAACAATAGACCCGACATGATATTTTTCCTGATATGATAAAATATCTTCTCTATTTTAGAGTAGACGCCCCTTAAACAAAATAGCCAAGATGGCTTTTGTTGGCATAAATTTTTAAACATCCCACCTATTTAACTTCAACATAGAGGGTTCTATGGAAATTGTATTGGCGAATCCACGTGGTTTTTGTGCAGGTGTAGACCGAGCAATTGCGATTGTAAATCGTGCCCTTGAGTGTTTTAACCCACCTATTTATGTGCGTCACGAAGTGGTACACAATAAATTTGTGGTAGATGACTTGCGTCAGCGCGGTGCAATTTTTGTCGATGAGCTAGATGAAGTGCCCGATGACAATATTGTGATTTTTAGTGCGCACGGTGTATCTAAGGCAGTACAACAAGAAGCAGAGCGTCGTGGTTTAAAAGTGTTTGATGCCACTTGTCCGCTGGTGACTAAAGTACATATTGAAGTGACTAAATATGCGCGTGAAGGTGTAGAAGCGATTCTGATTGGTCATGAGGGGCACCCCGAAGTTGAAGGTACGATGGGGCAGTACGACAAGAAAAATGGTGGCGAAATATATTTGGTAGAAGATGAGGATGATGTTGCTGCACTTGCGGTTCAGCATCCAGATAAAGTGGCTTTTGTGACACAAACTACTTTGTCGATTGATGATACTGCCAAAGTGATTGATGCCTTGCGCCAAAAATATCCGAACATTCAAGGGCCACGTAAAGACGATATTTGTTATGCCACTCAAAACCGTCAGGATGCAGTGCGTGACTTAGCCAACCAGTGTGATGTGGTGTTGGTGGTGGGTTCGCCAAATTCATCTAACTCTAACCGTTTACGCGAGTTGGCTGAACGTATGGGGAAACGTGCCTATTTGGTGGATAATGCAGACGAGTTGGAGCAAGCATGGTTTCAACCGAATACAAAAATTGGAGTGACTGCGGGTGCATCTGCACCTGAAATTTTAATTAAACAGGTGATTCAACGCTTACAGGATTGGGGCGCAACAGCACCTGAAGAGCTAGCTGGACGTGAAGAAAATATTACCTTTAGTTTGCCCAAAGAGTTACGTATTCCTGTAACACAGGCTTAAACTGCGAAGCATATAACGCTTAAAAAAGTTGATTAAAAATAGGCAGATAACCATTCAATGACGGTTATCTGCTTTTTTATGCCTTTTGTCCTGAAGTGTGAGGATTTTGTAAAGTTGTTGGTTATTATTTTTAATAGGGCAAAGTCTGTGTCTTGGGGGGGAGTATGCGAAAAAAAGAAAATGGGTTCACCTTAATTGAGTTGATGGTGACCATTGCGGTGTTGGCGATTATCGCGATGATGGCGGCTCCTTCGTTTGAGAATTTATTGATAAAACAAAATCTCAAAACTACAGCTTACAATATAAGAGATACTTTAAAGGAAGCTAGAAGCCGAGCTATATTAAATCGAAATGAAACAGTCCTCTGCACATCGATCAATAAGTCTGCTAGTGCAGTAACTGAAAGCGTATGTGGAGCACATTTAACTAATTACTCTAGCATGACAAACTCTCTCAAAAACACTAGTGTTTTTATTGTAAATGTGGAAAAGAAAATTACTTTAAATAATACCTCGGATGACAGCTTTGTTTTTTCATCTAGAGGAAATTTAAATGGTACTAAAACTATTACTTTATGTTCTTCAGTCGGGTCTTATATTTTATCAGTTAGCATTCCTGGAACTGTAGATATTTCTCAAGGAGCTGCATGCTAATGATAAATAGTCATTATCAGAAAGGTGTGGGACTGATGGAAGTGTTAGTAGCGATGCTAATTCTGGCAATTGCAATTCTGGGTTATGCGGCCTTACAAGTTAGAGCAACTACTGCGACTGAAGAATCAATGAAAAGATCGGATGCTCTGATTATTTTAAATGGGTTGGCAGAAAAAATTAGATTAAATCCGAATGGAGATTATAAGGAAGCAATACCAGAGGATTTGCCTGATTGTAGCAATGGATGTGATGCAGACGATCAAGCTTTATATGATTTAAAACAATATGGTGATGCAGCCTTGACTAAAGATATTACTTTGGGGGTGATCGATTGTTTGAATACATCAGAAAGCCAAAAAAGATTGTGCTTAATTGCTGCATGGAATGACACTGAGGCAATTA
Source organism: Acinetobacter sp. AL9 (assembly GCF_041464035.1). Classification (NCBI taxonomy): domain Bacteria; kingdom Pseudomonadati; phylum Pseudomonadota; class Gammaproteobacteria; order Moraxellales; family Moraxellaceae; genus Acinetobacter; species Acinetobacter sp. AL9. Next base: position 58,539 of record NZ_JAYFSK010000002.1, read on the forward strand.
CGGATGCTAAAGCAAGTTCGGAAGCTGAAACACCTGAGAATGCATGTTTAAAAACAGATGGTAAATATGTGAGTGACTCAAACTGCTTGGTGTTGGAGGCATATTAATGAAAATTACTCATCAATCAGGTTTTACCCTTATAGAACTCATGATTGCTATCACTCTCGGATTGATTCTGGTGGCGGTGGCTATTCAACTATTGATTAGTGGACAAGTGAATTATCGCATTCAGACTTCAGCATCTTCATTACAAGATAGTGGAGTTTTTGCTGTCAACTATGTGACTAAGAATATTAGATTGGCGAATCACGGTAATGCAGGTGCAATGAATGATGAGTCACTTTATGGAGGAATTGTTCTAAGTAATCAAACTAGTGGATCAGCTACTCCTTTGGCAGATGGAAATTTAAAGGGATTAAAAATAGGAACATCTTTATTAAGTGGAAGTAACTTAGTTTCATCTAATTTAAATAACGATAGTGCATTTGATAGCTATTTAAAAAGTGATCAGTTGGTAATAATTTATCAAGCTCCCCAGAATATGTTTACATGCACTGGTCAAAAAGTGAAGGGACCTATTAAGACAGCTACCACTCATTCTAAAGGTTGGTATGTAATTGAAAGATATTATATAAATAAAGTTTCTGGTAAGGATGAAGCAAATTTGAATTGCTCCGATGCAATGTTTATTGCGACGGGGGAGATTGTTCCTCAAACGTATGAGTCAACCACAATTTCAGCGGTAAATACGCTTACCGGAAGCTATGCGACAAATCCGGGTGAAATGATTGCTAAAAATGTTGAGTACATGCGAGTACAGCTAATTGTCAGGAATAATAACGGCTCAACTCGTACTCTTGGAATAGATGAATATAACAATATCGCTATCACGGCTAGTGTTAAACATCGGCCAGCTGTTATAGGGATAAATTTAGGCTGGCTGGTTAGATCATCTGAAAAAGTGGCAATGTCAAATAAAAACAGTTTTATTGTTTTGGATAAAACGATAACTGCGCCAAGTGATGGTTATATGCGACATGTATATACCACTACAGTTGCTTTGCGTAATGGTGGATTAGGAGATGTTATTCAATGATAAATCGTTCTAATTACCAGACAGGTGCAACACTTATTACGGTATTAATATTATTAGTATTAATTACTATTATTGGTTTATACGCAATACGTAACAGTATTTTTAGTTTAAAAATCGCAACTAATGCACAGGTTCAAACTTTATTAATGCAAACTTCTGATGTTGCATTAGATCATCTAGAAAAAAACTTTAATACAAATGAATCAGAAAATTTAGCTGGAACTCCAGTGGGGCATGTTTTACTCGATGGTAATGAAGGTAAAGAATTACAATTGTGTTTTAAGCCAACTGAAGTAGAAGTAAATAAAAGTAAGGTAAAAAATAATTTATTTTTTAATCTAAGTGATTTTAGGATTATAGAAAGAAAAGCAAAAAATTCTATTGAAGCTAAATCGACTGCAGAATCAGGAAATATTAATGCATTTTGCGATCCAACTTCTATGTTCTCTATAAGCCGCAAGGCAATTGTAACCCAAGTTGCTGTTGTAAGTCCGGATGATCCTGCTATTGAAGTTAATCGCTTTGAATATGTCAATAAAGGCGGGGATCCAAAAGATTCTACTAATACTAATACTAAACGAGTAAGAGTCACAGTTACCTCGTTTGCTCCTGCTATGACATCAGCGAGTATTGCCGACATGAATGTATGTCTAAGAAATAGATTAATGGATGACTCATTATTAAAAAATCGTGCAGATACTACCTTAGGGCAAGTAAAGATAGAGACTTTACATGAATGTTTAAATAAATTGGGTGTTCCATTAAATACACAAGTGGCTGAGTATATTGTTCGATTAAATGAATCGAAATCAAACATTTAAATAAGGGGTAGTCATGAAAACTAAATATCAAATAATGGCCTTATCTCCTGTTCTACTTTTTAGCTGTATGAATGGGAGTTATTCCAGCGATTTAAGTATTTATCAAGGAAATAGTTCTGGTCAGACCAGTATTTTTATGATGCTAGATACCTCAGGAAGTATGGGGTGGGGTGCTGGATATGGTGGCTCGAGTATGAGTCTACAGGATGACTATAAAGTTTGTATTGTAAATGATAAGGGAAATAATGGTAGTAAAGCAGTATTAAGTGAAGATTCTACAACAACTCCCTCATATAAAAGATATTATTGCTCCGTTACTAAAAGTATTTATGATGGTTTGGATAATACTTATAAGCAGCGTGTGCGAAATGATTGTTCTGTCAATGGAACAGGCTATAAATGTTATGATCGTTTAACACGTCTTAAAGATGCCATGTTTACTTTGCTAAATAGTCGAGCATTATCTGGAATTAAATTGGGGGCAGGTTATTATTCAGATGAAGGTAAAGGGCAAAAAGGTATTGTTTCTATACCGGCAAAACCGATGAGTGATCCTACTCATGTTACAGATTTAAAAAATTTTGTTGCCGGTTTAAAAGCAAATGGGGGTACGCCAACGGCTGCTGCCTATGCAGAAGCTGGCGCTTATATGATGGGTACTAAAACAAGTGGTGTTACTACAGAAACTATCCCCATTTATAACGAAAAATATTGGCAATCTTTATTGGGGTGGCGAGAATGTAAAAAATGGAAAAGCGATATTTCAATAAGTGAAAATGGATATGCCTACAAAAAGTGTGATGTGGAGAATGATACTGCTAGTGTAGCCATCGATGCCTTATGCTTGGGCTTATCTAATTGGAAGTGTACTTCATATCAAAATGATTCTTTATTATTACAGAATAATCTGGTGATTACACGATATACAGGAGTTTTAGACAATCCTGTGTATGCTGAAATAACTACTGATAAACATCCCATTGCTAATGGAGAAAATTCTGCCTATAGCGGCTATTCTTTTATGGGTAAATATATTTCAGGCTCAGGAAATTATTCTAATACGACAGCGCATACCACTTATTCTACTCTTACAGATATTGGAAATGATTCAAACTATATAAGCCCTGCTGTCGCTAATTCAACTTGTAGTGGCAATGGGATTTATTTCCTTACTGATGGTTATCCAAATGGTACAGAACCCAAAGCTATCAGAAACTTGATGAATCTAACACTCAAAAAGAGTGATGGTACTAATGCTATAAGTATGGCAAACAATTGTAGTTCCAGTCTTTCATCAACTGGGTCATCGGATCGAAATAATTCAGCTTGGGAATGTATTGGTGAGTACTCAAAAGCACTCATGAATAAAAGTAATCCGCAAGGAGTGCAAATTCAAACTGCTGTGATCGGCTTCGGGAGTTCTTTTGCTGGTATTCCGAAAAATGCAGATGGGACTTATAATTGCAATGCGCCAGGACTTTCCAAAGATATTCAAAACTCCTGTTTATGGGGAACTTCTGATTATGGGACTGGCGGTTTTTATCAGGCATCAAATTCAGAAGATATCATTAGTAGCATGACGCAATTCCTAAGCGGGTTGGAGGTGGAGTTTAAACCATCTAACCTTGGAGTCATAAGTATACCTAAAGACCCTCTTGATCAAACGAAGGCCATGAATACTGGTTTCTTCCCGATGTTGCAGCCATTACAAGACTCTACACGAGCCACCTGGTTAGGAAATCTGAAAAAGTACTATGTTTATAATGGAACATTAAGTGACAGTGAGACTGGTGGAAATACACTTTACACTTCTTCTCAAGAAATTAATCCTTTAGCAAAAGACTTATGGTCAACTACTACAGGTGATAATAGTCCAATAAATATAGGTGGAGCATGGAATAAAATACCTGTTCCATCTTCACGCTTGATAGCTAATGATACTATCAGTAATATAAATAGCAGCCGTAATGTCTATGTGCTATCAAATGGGAATGTCAAGAAAGTTACTAAAGATAACCTTGCTGAAGATATTCCTAATAATGACAAGATAGGAACCGCAAGCGATTTCCCTGCAAATGTTCGTAAAGCCCTACTTAAGTATCTAGGCTATCAAGCTGAACCAGCAAATTTAAATAAAGCAACCTTGACCGCTATAGCACATCCTACAGATCCTTATCGCTTCTTAGGAGGGGTTGTACATTCAAAACCATTAGTTGTCACTAAGTCATCAGATATCAATATTTTAAATAATAAAGTAACTAGTAGGGATGAATATGTAATTTATGGTTCAATTGAAGGTGGTTTACATATTGTTGATGCTATCAGTGGTAAGGAACAATCCGTCTTTATACCCAAAGAAATATTAGTAAATCAGCCTGAAACATTAGCTAGTGAAAATGCAATATCTGCAAATGGTATTAAATATGGCGTAGATGCTCCTTGGACAGCTGATAATACCTTTAAGGTTACTACTGTAACTAGTGGGGCAGTAACTACTGCGAAATATGAAGCAGATAAAATGAATATTTATGGTGGATTACGAATGGGTGGAGAGGCTCTCTATGGGCTGAATATAAGTACACCTTCTGCACCATCTTTATTATTTCATAATACTCCAGCTACACCAGGTTTTTCGCGTATGGCACAAATCTGGTCTAAACCTACAATTGCCAATGTACGGGTTAAAGGGGAGAAGAAAAGAGTATTAATTTTTGGTGGAGGATATGATCAGTCTATCTATGAGAAACCTGCAAGTAGTTATGTTGAACCTACCACCTCTACGAGAGGGAACGCATTATATATTGTAGATGCAAGCAATGGTTCTTTACTCTGGATGACAAGTGCAGATACTTCAGACATTACTCAAAGTCATAAATTTACACAGAATTCTGATATTCGTTATAGTGTTGTGGGTCAACCTACTGTATTGGACTATGATGCAGATGGTTTAACTGATGTTATCTATTTTGCAGATTTAGGTGGGCAAATATTCAGAGTCGATTTAAATAATGCAAACCAAATCTCTACAAAAGTAGATAGCAATTTAGCAGTTCGTGTTCAGACTATTGCAAACCTACAGACAGGAAGCGGTTCCACACTATTTGTTCCTCGTTTCTATGAGCGTTTGTCTGTGGCTGTATTTGATGAAGGGCAAGAGCGATTTGTATTGTTGACAGCGGGATCAGGTAATCGAAGTTTCCCACTTGAAGAAGAGAAAGCAAAAAATAAGGTTTACGGTATTATCGACCGAGATGTAGTTAGCAATACTTTAGCGACTAATTATACCCCTTCTGCAATTATTAAATATGATGATCTAGCCAAATCAGGTGTACTTGGGAAAACTGATACCACACAGATTAGTTCAGCTAATATTGCAAGTATCAAAAATAAAATGTTAAAGGGGTGGGCATTTGAATTGAGATCTATCGACTCTGGTAATTATGCAAGAGCATATGAGGAATCAGATCTTAAAGGGAACGATCTATATGTTTCCTTGTATGATCCAAAAGCTACTGCTACTGGGGGAGTAGCAAATAGTTGTACTGGTGGGGTAAGAGGTCTTTCAACGATTTATCGTATATGTATGCCTTATGGAGAGTGTGCTGCTTATTTGAAAAAAGATTATCTAGGAATTGTAGGCCCAAATTTTGGTCCTACTTCTAATGATCCCCGAAAACAAATATTAGTAAATCCTAATCCTGAAACTAAGGAGATGTGTGTGGGTAATTGTAATAATAACAATACAGTGCCTACTGAGCAAAAGACTTATACCTATAGTCAATATAGAAAAATTAAACCTGTACGTTGGTTTGAATGGTGAGGAAGATAACGATGATCAAACCTCAAATTAAAAATACAGGTTTTACTTTAATTGAGTTGATGATTGTAGTAGTGATTGTTGCAGTTTTTGCAGCAATCGCTATTCCAAGCTATGAAATTTACATCGCGAGAGCGAATAAATCAAAGGCACAGTCAGAAATGCTTAAAATTGCTGAGCGTTTAGAAAATTACAAAGGAAAGCAATTAAGTTATGCTGGTTATATTCCGGAGCATCAGACCTCAACAAAAGGAGAGGTCAATATTCCATATGATTCTGCAAGTAACTACAACTATCAAATCAAGATTGTTGATATTAACGATTCAACTAAGGCCTTAGAAGACTCTACAATTGGGCAGGGCTGGAAAATGATTGCTATTCCCAATCAAACTAGAGGTAGTGCGCTTAGAAATTCTGAATATCTTTTATTGGATTCTAGAGGAATAAAGTGTATGACTAAAGATTCGTTGGATATTACTAGTACGAATTGTGGTGCAAATACCAAGGAATGGAAATAATAATGAGTAAGATTAAGGGCTTTACACTTGTTGAAGTTATGATTGTTGTGGCAGTTTTAGCTATTCTGGCTTCTGTGGCTTATCCATCTTATCAAAGTTATGTAAAACAAAAAAATCGTATGGAAACTCAAAGTACGATGATGGAAATAGCACAAAAACTACAATCTTATAAATTAGCAAATGGAGATTATGGAAAAAATAATACAACTCTGGGTTATGCAGCTAATCCACTTACTAATCCTGAGGTGTATGGCAAAACAGTTTCACCTAGAACTGGATCGGCTTATTATAATTTAACTATAACAAATGCTCCTGATTCATCATGGACATTAACAGCTACTCCTATAACCACAGGTATTCAAAAAAATGATGGTGCATTAACTCTAACTCATAATGGTACGCAATGTTGGTATAAAGGTAAAGACGATGCTACAGGTACGTGTTTGAGTTGGACAGATAAGTAAATTCAAAATTGTGGATAACCAACTTTTGATCTTTCATTCAGGGCAAAATTCACGTAAAATACTGCCCTCTATGAAAGGGGTTTGAAATGTATCGATGGTCGATGCAGGGATAATCCGTAAAAACTATAAGGTTGTATCATGGTAGTTATTCGTCTTACTCGTGGTGGTGCTAAAAAGCGTCCATTCTATCAAATCGTTGTAACTGACAGCCGCAATGCGCGTGACGGTCGTTTCATCGAACGTATCGGTTTCTTTAACCCAACAGCTCAAGGTAAAGCAGAAAAACTTCGCTTAGATGCTGACCGTTTTGCTCACTGGGTTGCACAAGGTGCTCAACCTTCTGAACGTGTTGCTTCTTTAGCTGCTCAAGCGAAGAAAGCTGCAGCTGCTGCATAATTAGATTAATTAAGTCGTAGGTAGCCCATGACACCAACACAGAATGTGCCCGAAGATCGTATTCAGATTGGACAGCTACGTTCAGCTTATGGATTAAATGGGTGGCTCTGGGTCTATTCCAATACAGAACCTATGAGCAACATATTTGACTACCTGCCTTGGTACATTGAAACCAAAGCAGGTTGGCAAACTGTCGATGTAAAACGTTGGAAACCACATGGCAAAGGCCTGGTGGTCAGCTTAAAAGGTGTGAGTGATCGTACCGCAGCAGACAATTTGGTTGGCGCAAATATCTGGATTTCAAAAGCGCAACTGCCTCAACCAGGCGTGGACGAGTATTACTGGTCAGATTTAAAAGGTCTAATGGTGTTAGGCTTGGACGATGACGAACAAGAAGTAAACCTCGGTCAAATCCATGAATTGTTTGAAACAGGTGCCAATGACGTGATGGTAGTTCGCGCAACTGCCGATAGTGTCGATGGTGAAGAGCGTATGATTCCATGGCATAAAGATGTGGTACAACGCGTTGATCTCGAAGCGGGTCGCATCTACGTGAATTGGAGCGTAGATTATTAATCCTTTCAGGATTCACAGAGCAGGAAAATAGAGGAGTCTGCGGTGTTTTTTGCAGTCATTACGCTTTTTCCTGAAATGTTTGAAGCGATTACACGTTTCGGTATTAGCGGGCGCGCAGCACAACGTGATCTGATGCAAATTCATTGTATCAATCCTCGTGATTATGCGCAGGGCAACTACAAACGAGTGGATGAACGTCCATTTGGTGGTGGTCCAGGTATGGTGATGATGGCAGAGCCTTTGGCGCAAGCAATCCAGCATGCCAAACAGCTTGCACAGCAAGCAGGAGCAGTTCATGTACCTGTGGTGTATATGTCGCCACAAGGTAAAACCTTAAACGAAACTGCAGTACAACAATTCGTTGAATATGATGGATTAATTGTATTGTGTGGTCGTTATGAAGGGGTCGATGAACGTTTAATCCAAAACTATGTTGATCAGGAATGGTCGATTGGAGATTACGTGTTATCGGGCGGTGAACTGCCTGCGATGGTGTTATTGGACAGTATTATCCGGAGACTTCCGGGTGCCATGTCTGATGAACAATCCCATGTACAAGACTCTTTTGTGGATGGTCTGTTAGACTACCCACAATACACAAAGCCTGACCATTTTGAAGGTTTGGATGTGCCTGAGGTATTGAAATCAGGTCATCATGCAAATATTGAAAAATGGCGGTTTTTGCAGCGTTATCAACGGACTTTAGAGCGTCGACCTGAGTTGATTGAAAAAGTTGAGTTGAGCAAGCAGCAAAAAAAATGGCTAAAAGATTCGCAAGGGTAGACCAAATAATTGGTTTATCTAAGCACCATGGCTACAGGCAGTTGGTTTGTAGTCTTAAATAGGCTCTTTATGTCTTGAAGCGGTCAAGCATAAAGGGAAAGTCAATCGGGTCTATGCGCTTTAGCCTCTAGCCCCAGTGGATCTCAGACCTCTTCTGACCCACACATATTGGAGATACCCCATGAGTGGTAAGCATCCTTTAGTACAAGCTGTTGAAAATGCACAGCTTAAGCAAGACATTCCAGCTTTTGCACCAGGCGATACAGTTATCGTTCAAGTAAAAGTAAAAGAAGGTGATCGTGAGCGTCTTCAAGCATTTGAAGGTGTTGTCATTGCGAAGAAAAACCGTGGTTTGAACTCTGCGTTCACAGTACGTAAAATTTCTAGCGGTATTGGTGTTGAGCGTGTTTTCCAAACTCACTCTCCAATCGTTGCTAAAATTGAAGTGAAACGTCGTGGTGACGTTCGTCGTGCTAAACTTTACTACCTACGCGAATTGTCTGGTAAAGCTGCACGTATTCGTGAGAAATTACCAGCACGTAAACAAGGTTAATTTTAACTTTGCTTTACAGCTAAAAAATGCGCCGTTTAGGCGCATTTTTTATGTCTGCTATTTGAGTTTATAAACCTTGTAGTTTTAAGCGATTGGCATGTTGACGATACACATCAACAGGATCTGGTGCAAAAATATCTTTCATGCCCAAGAGTTGATTGACTTCGTCCAAGTGGTTCCAATAGTAGTTATCACGAATGGTTTTACCAAATTTGGCACTGCAACGTGATACCAAACCATCATTATCACGGCCATTATCAATCAATAAACTGGTCGCTAGCATGGCTGAGTCTGGATCAAGTATATTGGTAACAGCCGTATTACCCGTAAATGAATAGAACTGGATGCCTTTTTCTTGATAAGCGCCCTCACCACAACTCGTCGTTGGCATACCCATTGGGAATTTGCTGTTAAATTGTGCTGAGCCAGCTAAAGTTAAGCTTTTTGCACTCGCCAACGAATCATGTGGATAGCTGTTTGGGTCTAAACCTTGTGCCCAAGTGATGGTTTTGGAAACTAAATTGACCATATCCATTAATGGTTTTTCGAGTGGTGTGCCTTGTACTTTTAAAATAAAATCAGCCACAGGCGAGCCTTTATTTGGTGAACCGACAGCAGTCAGCGATGCGACTTTAGACGGCATCACGCCTGCAACATAACGAATGGTTGGCCCACCATGTGAGTGACCAATTAGGTTGACTTTGCTTGCACCTGTAATTGCAAGAATTTCATCGACTTGTTGTGCCAGTTGTTCACCACGAACTTCCGATGAGTTAAAAGGAGATACGCGGGTGGCCCAAGCGTTGGCACCGTTACGTGCTAAATTGGGTAAAATTTGGTACCAATAGTCGACACCTAACTGATCTCCGCCAATATTGATAAAACCTGCCATACCATGAGTAAACACAATAGGGTATTTGGTTTTGGCATAACTGGAGATCACGAAGTTAGATTTGACCTGTTCTGCATTGGATGCGTGCGAGGTACTGATGGTACTGGCCGCAATTAAGCCTGCAAGGAATAATCCATATTTCATATTATAATATCCTCTATTTTATTGTGCTTTCCTAGCATGACAATTTTTACTGTCAATTGTCATTATTCAGGAGATTTGCATTATTGCAAGTTCCGAATGATGAATGGTTGTTGAAATATCAGTCAGTTTAAAAGGTCTTCATGCACTTGAATTTCAAGCATACGTAGATCGTTTAGTAATCTGGGTGCTATAACGTGCGACCATGCCATCGTTGTCTAAATTGCCATAAGACAGTGGGCCGAGTTGCATTAAAATAGTGTCGATATCCAGTAAATTGGTGGCTTGAGCGACACCTGTCCATGAATAGTAATGAATTCCGCGATCTACTTTGGCACCGCTGCTGCTGCAATTTGCGGCCAAGGCTGTGGTTGGAAAACGACGGTTAAAATCTGCAGACGCTGTTTCAGTTAAAGAAGCCATCGAGGCATCAAAATCCACAGGCATGTCTGGCTGTTGCTGCGCCCAAGTAATGAGAGGCGCCACCATATAGTCGCCTAAAATATTAAACGCGGTACGAGATAAACGATTATTTTGAATATCATCGGCAACTTTGGAGCCACGGAATGTTCCTGCAACACCGGTAATTGATGCCACATATTCAGGTTTGGTCGCAGCTACATAACGTACTGTTGGGCCACCATGTGAGTGACCAATTAAATTGACTTTGGATTTTCCAGTGATTGCCATGACTTCTTCGACTTGGGCAATCAGTTGTTCACCTCGAAATTCAGTACGATGTGCAGGGGAGAGTTGTGCAGCAAATACCGTTGCACCATTACGTGCCAGATCTGGCAAAATTTGATACCAATAATCCATATTAAAGGTTTCATTGCCAATGCGTGACCAGCCTAGCCAGCCGTGCACCATGAGCAATGGATATTTTGTTTTGGCATAGTCAGATTTGACCTGCTCCTGAATAGGCAACACGCTTGAAGCCGCTTGAGCGACACCCATTGAACCGAGCAAGCAGCCAGTGACAGCCAATGTAATTGCCCGTATGTTAGAGATGATGGTCATAAAACAATCCTGTGTTCTTTATTTTTATTACAAGTGAAGTGGTGGCTTCGCTTCCCTCCTGAAAGCTCAGATATACAAATTGCCGTTGCTTACGGCACATTATTGTGAGTCATCCTCGACTATTTTTTGTACGCTCAGGTATTTTTTCATGCGTAATTTAGAAAAAACATATCATTTGGGGACAGTTATTGCGCATTGCCCCAGAGATTTGTAAATCTGCATGCATCTTGATATCTATTTAATATTTATAGACATTTGTATATTAAAGCGTTGTGGTGGGTTTGTACTAAAACAGCTTTTCAGACATAAAAATAGGGCATGTTGAATGCCCCAGTTTCCTATGTAGATATGTTAGTCAGCAAAAGGTAATTTTCCACCTTGATCATGTACCTGTTCAAAGGTTTCTAAACGCAATTGCTCTTGTGGATTTTGAAAATGCTGTCCGCGTAATTGTTTCACGGCTTGTTGCTTGGCTTGATCATTCATTCCACTTTGCATGATTTGATCACGCGTACTTAAATAATCCTCTACTCGTGATTTCCACTGACTGCGTTGCCCATCTAATTGTTCTAAACGCTGAGTTGCTTCAGGACCAACCAGATTTAAACGCATTTGGCGGATTTCAGCAGCAGAACCACCACGTGCTTTAATTGCCGCAGTCAAGCTGCGTAAATCTTGCAAGGTGTTCAGCTGTTCTAAATTTTCTTGCCAATCTTGAGGTAATTGTTTAAATAATTCCTGCAATTGTTGTGCTTTTTCAGCTTCAGATAATTTTTTATCATCCATGACTGCCATGCGCTTTAGGGTATATTCGTGATAGGCATCTTCCGTACCAAATAAACCTTCAATTTCATAATCAGAAAAATATTGTTTACGCAGATTTTGCATGCTGCTAAAAATGCTGCGGTAATATTGCGGATCTTCCTGATTTAAATTCGGTGCTTGCAGTTGTCCAAGCGCATTGCGATAGTCCAAATAACGCTGCCATAAATCTAAAATTTGCGATAAGGCAGGCTCTTTATGCCCTTGTTGAATATAGTTTTTAAAATCACCACGAATCTGTTCAATGCTTTTTTCGCCATATTGGGTAATAAAATATTCAAAACAGTTACGGGTTTGCTCATTCACAATCAGACGATTACTTGCATCCAGTTTAAGCTGACAATTGACTTCGGTGTCCTGCTGACTTGGGCTTAAAAAATTTGCAGCAGGGTTATTTTGCATGGCTTGCTGCATGCTCAAAGCTTGAGATGTTTCATCATTTGAGCTTTGCTGGGGTGATGTATCGGGGGAGTTTGATTGTGGCATCAGCCAATACACCAAAGTTGAAATGAGCAGTATCACTACGCCTAAAACAATCCATATTTTATGTTTCTGCATTCCAATGCACCTGTATATCCATTTTATTTTTTTAATCCTAAGCCCCAAATATGCCATAAAAGTAAATCGCTGTTCTAGAAATGTTGTCATTTATCGCGGCAGATTGTTACCATGACGCAGTTTTGCTTTGACCTATGTGTGCTATGAAATCATCTGCGGCTAAAATCCAGCGTCGTGCCATTAGTGGTGTATTTTTATTGAATAAACCTTTGGGCATCAGTTCCAATGCAGCATTGCAAAAAGTGCGTTGGCTATATCGGGCGCAAAAAGCAGGGCATACAGGAGCATTAGATCCATTGGCTTCGGGTTTGCTGCCGATTTGTTTGGGTGAAGCGACCAAGTTTTCGCACTACTTACTCGATTCGGTGAAACGCTACCAAACTACCATTCAATTGGGACACAGCACCACCACAGGAGATGTTGAGGGTGAAGTGCTGTTGCAGCAGGCTGTACCTGCATTGAGCCAAGAGCGCATTGAACAGGTATTGGCACAATTTCAGGGCGATATTATGCAAGTTCCGCCCATGTATTCTGCCTTAAAAAAAGAAGGTCGTCCGTTATATGAATTAGCGCGACAAGGCATTGAAATTGAACGTGAAGCGCGTCCAGTCACAATTTATGCCATTGAATTGCTGTCTTTTACAGAACAGAGCATCACTTTGGATGTAACTTGTTCTAAAGGCACGTATATTCGTGTTTTAGGTGAAGACATTGCCAAAGCCTTGGGCACTTACGGACATTTGACCTATTTACATCGGATTAAAACGGGACATTTTGACCTGATTCCGAGTTATAGCATTGAATATTTGGAAAGTTTAAGTGAAGCAGAACGTGAGGCTTTATTGCTGCCTGCGTATGCACCTGTGCAGCATTTTCTACACATTCAAGTCCCTGAAGGACGCGCTGAATATTTTAGTCGTGGCATGGAAAGTAATATTGACCATCCTGCAGCAGCGCAAGTGTTGGTCTTTGATGGTGAAAAGTGTTTAGGTTTGGCTGAAATTACAGATAAAAAGCGCTTGGTACCGAAACGGGTTTTAAATCTCTAAATTTTGCTCAGATACATAACTTGAATAAAGTGGGTAAGTGAATTAAAGCTTTCTATACAAATAGTTGCAGGAATTCGGATTGATCCTCTATACAGTAGCTAGAGGATTAAAAAACGAAATCAAAACTGACTCCAAAACCGATGTGGATGTGCGAGTAGATTTTTATCAATCTGTTCGCCGCGCATGGGTAAAAAACAGAGGTCTGCACATGAATATTTTTGAAGCTTTACGCCAAAGTCACGACATTCAACGAAATTTAGCCCACCAACTGACGCAAACTTCAGGTGATAGCCCTGAACGTAGAGCGATATTTGAACAACTTAAAAATGAATTATTTGCGCATGCAGTGGCAGAAGATCGCTATTTTTATATTCCCTTAATGATGACTGACGCAGGTTTAAATATCACTCGCCATGCTTTGGCGGAGCATCATCAAATGGATGAATTACTTGAACAATTAACCGAAACTGAAATGAGCAACACAGGTTGGTTGGCCATTGCAAAGCAACTGTCAGATAAAGTGCATCATCATTTAAAAGAAGAAGAACATGGCTTTTTTCAGCAGGCAGGCAAAATTTTGTCTGAACAGCAAAAACAAAGTCTAGCCAAGCAATATTTGGCAGAGTATGAAAAATACCAACAGATGTCTAAAGACAGTTTGGTTTAAGCATTATTCTGATTTAAACATTCTGCGGCTGTTTGGATTTTTTTACTGCTCTAAAAGTAACACCGACCGAAGCTAACATAATGCAGCATAAGGCGAGCCATTGCAGTGAAGTAATTTTCTCACCCAACAATACCAAGCCTGTCAGTGCGGCTAAAGCAGGCGATAAACTGGAAAGTGTGCCATAACTCATTTTGCTGAGTTGTTTTAAGGCTTGTAAATCCAGCGCATAAGGAATGGCCGTGGCAAGTACTGCAATGGCAAGCGCCTTACCCCAATACTGGGTTTCAAACAGTGCGGGGGCATTGTTATACAGTCCGAAGGGAATCAAAGCCAAAGCCGAAATACTGATAGCGATGGTCAGTGCGTGCATGCCAATATTTTGTTGCACCACTTTTTGTCCAAAATAAATATAAAAAGCCCAGCACAATCCTGCACCTAAGGCACATGCTGCACCAAACAGACTAAAATGATCTCCCTGCGCTTGTCCCCAAGGCACCATAAGAATAATGCCTAAAATCGCCAACAATACCCAGACATAATCTTTACGGTTTTGAATGGACAATAAAGCTAAGCCCAAAGGCCCGACAAACTCTAAACCCACCGCAATACCTTGTGGCAATTTGCCCAAAGACAGATAAAACAGAATATTCATTAAGCCCAAGGCTGCGCTATAGCACAATAAATCACGCCATTTTAAATGTGCGAGCCGCGACAGAATTTGCCATGAGCGAAACATGATTGCCACAATTACACTGGCAAAGCACAGTCGCAAAATCGTCACAGTAAGCGGGTCAAGCACCTGAAACAATTGTTTGGCAAAAGAAGCACTGATTTGATAGGAGATCATGGATAAAACCATGAACAACACCGCAGTGAGTTGGGCGTTTGGCATGGGGCAGAAAAATACTCAACAGTGTGGAAATGGGAAGGTCAGGCAGATTATAGCAAGTTTAAAAATACAGGGCTGTGGCAACTCAAGGTTACTCATAGATCAGGCATAAAAAACCACAGTGCTAAGACTGTGGTTTTTTGTAGCATCAGCGTGTGGTCTTAGAACAAGACACGTACGCGAATTGTGCCTTCAACTTCGTGTAAAGTATCTAGTGCTTCTTTAGATGCAGTCGCATCAACATCCATCACTAAATAACCGACATCACCTTTGGTCATAAGTGATTGACCAGAGATGTTGATGCCGTGTTCAGCAAACAAGTTGTTGATTTTAGACAATACACCTGGAATGTTTTGGTGAATGTGCAATAAACGGTGCTTGCCTTCAGTCAATGGCAATGCAATTTCAGGGAAGTTCACTGCAGACAAAGTCATACCTTTATCTGAATATGCAACAAATTTCTCTGCCACTTCTAAACCAATGTTCGCTTGCGCTTCCATGGTAGAACCACCCACGTGCGGTGTTAAAATCACGTTTGGTAGGTTACGTAGTGGGGAAACAAATTCTTCACCATTGGCTTTTGGTTCTTTCGGGAATACGTCAACTGCAGCACCTGCAATATGACCAGACTTGATGGCATCTGCCAAATCTTCAATCACCACACAAGTACCACGTGCCGCGTTAATGAAAATTGCGCCTTCTTTCATTTGTGCAAATTGTTCTTTTGCCATGAAATTGCGGGTAGAGGGTACATCTGGAACGTGTAAAGAAACCACGTCAGCATTTGCCAATAATTCGCCCATAGAGCCAACTTGACGTGCATTACCTAACGGTAATTTGGTCACAGCATCATAATAAATGACGTGCATACCCAAGCTTTCAGCCAATACTGAAAGTTGAGAACCGATTGAACCGTAACCCACGATACCTAAAGTTTTACCCCGTGTTTCAAATGAACCTACAGCAGACTTGTTCCAGCCACCTGCATGTGTATCGGTTGATTTTTCAGGTACGCGACGTAGCAATAAAATTGCTTCAGCCAATACCAATTCTGCAACCGAACGGGTGTTTGAATAAGGGGCATTGAAAACTGGAATACCACGTTCCATTGCTGCAGTTAAGTTCACTTGGTTTGTACCAATACAGAAACAACCTACCGCAATTAGTTTGTTCGCAGCTTCAAAAACTTCTTCAGTTAGCTGTGTACGTGAACGAATTCCGATGAAATGCGCATCTTTAATCGCTTCTTTTAACGCATCGCCCTCAAGCGCTGTTTTACGATAATCGATGTTGGTATAACCCGCTGCATTTAACACGTCGATTGCGTTCTGGTGTACGCCTTCTAACAACAAGAAACGAATTTTATCTTTAGGTAGTGAAAGATGTTGGCTCATTACGGCTCCGCTACAAAGGCCAAATTTAGTGGCGGTATGATAACATAGGAGATGGGTCGATATACATTTCCTTTATGACCAAGAGTGCAGGTATTTTTTGTCAGATATAATCTCTTTCAGAAATATTGCCCAAAATTACCCTGTTCTTACCACGTTATATTATCGGAATTGCCAATATTCACAGGTTTTTCAAAAAAATCGCTTATAATAAGCGGCGCACATGAAAGCCAACCCACGCTGTTGCTTTGATGCACATATTTAGTCTGCAGTATCTTCATCTTCAAATTGATCAAGATATGCAGACAGTCGCTTTTCTTCCTGTTTAATTCTTGCTAGGTCTGCAAACGATGAATGCTCCAGTCGCTTTAACCCCTGAGTTATTGACCCAATTAACGGCAATAGTCGGTGAAAACCGTATTAAAACGGATGCCGATAGCCTCCAAAACTGGGGTCGTGACCATACAAAGCATTTTGATCCGAACCCATCGGTCATCGTTTTCCCATCAAGCACAGAGCAAGTACAAGCCATTGTAAAACTGGCGAATCAGTTTAATGTGGCCATTACTCCATCGGGCGGACGTACAGGTTTATCTGCGGGTGCGGTGGCAGCCAATGGTGAAATTGTAGTCAGCATGGACAAGATGAACCAAATCTTGGAATTTTTCCCTGCAGACCGTATGGTACGTGTGCAAGCGGGTGTGGTGACTGAGCAACTACAAAACTATGCCGAAGAACAAGGCATGTATTATCCAGTCGATTTTGCATCTTCAGGTTCTTCACAAATTGGCGGTAATATTGGTACCAATGCGGGCGGTATTAAAGTCATTAAATACGGCATGACCCGTAACTGGGTGTTGGGTCTGACTGTGGTAACAGGCAAAGGAGATATCCTGCGTCTGAACAAAGGCATGATCAAAAACGCAACAGGTTATGCGCTGCAACATTTATTTATTGGCGGTGAAGGCACACTTGGCTTAGTGACCGAAGCTGAAATTAAGCTAGAACGCCAACCGCAAGATTTGCAAGTGATGGTGTTGGGCGTACCTGATTTTAATTCGGTGATGCCTGTATTACATGCTTTCCAAGCTAAAATTGATCTGACTGCATTTGAATTCTTTGGTGAATTGGCGATGCAAAAAGTCTTGGATCATGGTCATGTGCAACGTCCATTTGAAACCCAATGTCCATTCTACGTGTTACTTGAATTTGAAGCGCCATTTGAGCCAATTATGGACAAGGCGATGGAAATTTTTGAACACTGTATGGAACAAGGCTGGGTGATGGATGGCGTATTGAGCCAAAGCCTAGACCAAGTTGAAAGTTTATGGCGTTTGCGTGAAGACATTTCTGAGTCGATTGCACCGTTTATTCCATATAAAAACGATATTTCAGTATTGATTACTCATGTTCCTGCATTTATTCAGGAAATTGATGCAATTGTGGCAGAAAACTATCCTGACTTTGAAATTTGCTGGTTCGGCCATATTGGTGATGGTAACTTGCACCTGAACATTCTTAAACCTGCCGATTTAAGCAAAGACGAATTCTTTGCCAAATGTCAGGTGGTAAATAAGTATGTATTTGATACTGTGAAGAAATATGATGGTTCTATTTCTGCAGAACACGGTGTAGGCATGACCAAAAAACCATATTTGGAATATTCACGTTCAGCTGAAGAAATTGAATATATGAAAGCGTTGAAAAAGGTTTTTGACCCTCAAGGCATTATGAACCCAGGCAAATTATTTGATTTGTAATTCCTTTCGCCTTTCATTTATTTAAGTGAATTGAAAAACGCATCCTCGTGATGCGTTTTTTTATGCCGCTGTTTTAATTTTACATTTCTGCTCTAGCGTTTCTGTTCGAACAAGGCATCATAGAAGCATAAATAATAATCAACATTTTGGAGGAGTTATGTTGCGTTTAATCACGGTTTCCGCATTGGGTGTTGCGTTATTGTCAGGCTGTGCGACTACACAGAATATTATTTCACAAGTTACGCCTGCAGAAACACCTTTGGCGCAGGTACTCAAACAACGTCCAGATTTGCGTAAAGAATTGGCTACCGTTGAAATTCGTCAATACTTTAACCGTGTTGAAGCACCGACTGCGGCAGAAGTGAAAATTACCGAAACAGGCTTAATGGATGATTCGGTGCGCTCAATTCGTAGTATTTATCACTTTAAAAATATTAATGGACAATGGCAGCAGGGCGATGTGCAAACCGCTTATTTATGCGCACGTGGTAAAAATACCAAGACTTTCCAAAGCAAAAAATGTCCTTAAATTGCTGTAGGGCTTAGATAAATCTTGCATGATGTTCTAAAAATGCAACAAAGCGTCTGTGGATAATACTCGTGTTATCCACAGCTTTTATTTAGGATGACTTCATCCTATTCAAAAACGTGTGAGCGCAGCATGTCCATCAAAACTCTAGCATTTCTACACCGCAATGATAGCCGTTTTGCCGTGGGTGATTTTTATCCTGTGCTTTCGGTATTTTCACATTATGAATTGGGCAATACCGTATCGCCTTAACCCGCTGAAGGAGGTGATGCCTAACTTGGTCTGATGTCACATCAAGTGCCGCAATTTATTTAACGGACTTAAAAAATGCGCCATAAATTTGCCATTCAACTCTGTTAAACTGCAGCTCAATTTTCTATTTTTATGGGCTAAACGCGGCTGACTTGCATCGTTTTGTCCTTTATAACTCATGCCACAGCAGCAAAAAAATACCATTCAACGTGCCACACTCATGTTTCCCTTGGCTTTGGTCTTGTTTGAGTTCGCGGTTTATATTGGCAATGACTTGGTTCAACCCGCAATGTTGGCCGTCACACAAGATTTTGGTGTCAGTAGTGCATGGGCAGCTTCGTCCATGTCATTTTATTTGCTGGGGGGTGCTTGTGTGGCGTGGTTATTGGGGCCACTCTCTGACCGTTTGGGGCGCAAAAAAGTATTATTGGGCGGCGTGGCATTTTTTACTCTGACCTGCTTATTGATTCTATTAACTCAGAATATTGAAAGTTTCCTAGCCCTCCGTTTTTTACAAGGGTTTGGCTTGTCGGTCATTAGTGCAGTCGGTTATGCGGCTATTCAGGAAAATTTTGCAGAGCGTGATGCAATTAAAGTCATGGCACTCATGGCAAACGTCTCTTTACTTGCTCCCTTGCTAGGCCCAGTCTTAGGTGCATTTATGATTGAGCATGTTTCTTGGCACTGGGGATTTATTGGCATAGCACTGTTGGCATTTTTGAGTTGGTTTGGATTGAAAGCCAAAATGCCTGAAACTCAGCAAAGTATTCCTAAACGTCCGTTTCGAGATGTTTGGGATGATTTTAAGCAAGTTTTTCAAAATACCAGATTCTTAGGTCTAACATTGGCGCTGCCTTTATTGAGCATGCCCTTAATGTTGTGGATTGCGTTATCTCCCGTGATGTTGGTTGAAGATTTAGGCTTTAGCAGTCTGCAATACGGTTTGGCGCAGTTTCCTGTTTTGGGTGGTTTGATTTTAGGAAATCTGGTGCTGATGAAAGTCATAGACCGTTTGCCTTTAGGTAAAACAGTCTTGATTGGCTTGCCTTTAATGTTGTTGGGCAGCGTGCTGATTGTATTGGGTGCAATTGGGCAAAGCTATTTTGTATGGTGCTTGGTGATTGGCATGAGCCTGATCAGTTTTGGTGAGGGGATGAGCTTTTCAGTCTTATATCGTTTTGCCTTAATGTCATCGGAAGTGTCTAAAGGCACTGTTGCTGCCAGTGTTTCAATGCTATTGATGCTGTGCTTTTTTATTGTGATTGAACTGGTACGTGTTTTATATATTCAATTTGATATTTGGGCTTATAGTGTGGCTTGTTTGGTGCTGATAATGCTGTGGTTTAGTTTGCCACGCATGATGCTTAAACAGGTGATGCAGGAGCGAGTTGCTGCAGGGCAGTTTTAAGGGTTTAAATTTTTCTGCGGTATCATCAAACAAGGCGATGTAGCATCGCCTTGCAAACATTTGATTTAGAAATCAAATATCAAATAATGTGTAATGTGATGAAAGCTAAAAAGGACTTGTCGATTAAGCCTCTACAGGTTGTTCCATCTTTTTCAATTTAGCATCAAAAACAAATGGGCCAAAAGGTAAAATTGATGCAATTAAGCCCAAAATAAACATTTTAAGAGACCATTTTTGTTTTTCACAAACCATAAAAAGCACCACTAAAAACGCGATAAACAATACGCCGTGACCCATACCTACATATTTCACTAAAATTGGGTTATCGAACATATATTTCATTGGCATGGCAATAAATAACAACAATAAGAATGAAATACCTTCGAGGAAACCAACCAGACGTAATGTTTTAATGTTCATGCCAATCTTTTTAAAGTGGATAAAAAAGCAGTGTAGCTGAAATTTAGACATTCGCAAAGGCGAGCGGTTGTGATCTCTGCACATTTATGAGTTAGACACGATGGTTGCAAAATTGAGCTGTTTTCTGCTAGTTCGTAGCAAGTTTTTCAAAAATTAGTAAGTGTGGAGATGAAACATGACTGATATAAAGCGAGAAGAGCAGCATTGAGCTTATTTTTAGAATAATCCACAACAAGATGATTTTTACTTTTTGTGGATAAGTCGAAAGGCATGTGTATAACCCTCAACTTATCCACAATTGATTTTAAATGTTTTATTGAAAATGTATAAAGCGGGCTTAAATGACCCCACAGGCGATTCGTTCACCACCACCACCCAAAGGTTTTGGATGGTCGGCATAGTTATCGCCGCCTGCATGAATCATCAAGGCCAATCCTTCAACTTGTGCCAATGTTAAACGTGGTGCAATCACGGTTACTTTGGCTGTTCCATCGCTTGCAACACTTAAAGCAGGTAAATCACCTAAATGTCCTGTTAGTGGTGTACCATGATGCGGGACATTTTTCGGATTAAAATGACCGCCCGCTGCCAAAGCAGCAACCATTTTTCCATCTTTTTCTGCTGCTGCACATGAACCTTTTTCATGGATATGAAAACCACGTTCACCTGCAGGGAGTTGCTGGAGTTGGGTGTGAATAACTAAGCCTGCTGCACTGTCACGCAGTTCAACCGTACCTAATTCTTTGCCAATACCTTGTGCTGAAACAGCATGCATTTTCACTAATTTTGATTTTTCTTGTGAGGTTGCAGTGGTGCTGCAGCCCATGAGTACGAGACCACTAAAAGCAGCAAGACTAGCAAATTGGAGTATTGAGCGCATAAAAGACATCCTGTTTGTTGTGCATAATATTTAGGGATGTCTTGATTGAAGCAAAGTTAGCTCCGTTACAATACAACGTTTGCGTAGTAGTATGTATGTACTGTGTTGAGCTGATTTATTCAGATCAACACAGCCATGTGAGCAATATGATCAGTAAAACAGCTTAATCAAGCTTTGAATTGGATGATGAATCGTCTTCAGGGAGATCATGCGCAAGGGTAGCTTTGGGCATCATTAATCCTTCATTGTTGTTTTCATGCAACCACTCACGCCAAATAGCGAGTAAGACTGCCAAAATCACAGGGCCAATAAATAGACCAATCAGACCAAAACTGGCAATTCCACCTAAAACTCCAAACATGATCAACAGGAATGGAATTTGAGTGGCACCGGAAATCACCAAAGGACGAATCACGTTATCAGCAGTGCTGACCACACACACGCCCCACGCCATCACACCAATGGCTTCCATGGTATGCCCTTGGCTAAATAACCACAGCGACACCGAACCATAAGCTAACGGTGGGCCAAACGGAATTAAGGCAAATAAGAAAGTCACAATGGTCAGTACCATCGGATTAGGTACCCCAGCGACAAAATAGCTCACGCCTGCGAGTAAGGCTTGCGCAATTGCGGTGAGTCCAACGCCATAGACCACAGCACGTGTGGTTTCAGAAATAGTATCTAAATAGTGATGAATACGTGGCCCAATCACCATTTCCAAAGCTTTGCTGACTTGATGCAAAATGGTGTGACCATCGCGGTAGAAAAAGAATAACGATAGCAGGGCAAAACCAAGTTTGATTAGGTTTTTGCTGACTTCATTAATCACCACTTTGCCGTAATTTAAATGCCCTTGAATCCATAAGGAAATGGATTGCACAATGCTGTTCGGATCGTGATTAATTTCTTTAAGGGTGCGGGTGACTTCTTTACCAATAATAGGTAAATTGCGAATGAAATCAGGGACATTTAAGTGTCCGGAAAAGACCTGTTTTTGTAATTCGTAATATAAGTTGCGACCTTCATGTTGCAGGATAAAAATGGCAAAAGTGAGTGGAATGCCGACCACCAACGTGACCATCAGCATCATTAAGGCTGCGCTAAGCGTAGGACGATGACCGCATAAACGTAGCACCGACTGATATAGTGGCCAGCTCATATAGGCAATGATTGCTGCCCAAACAACAGGAACAATAAAATATTTGAGTATGTGAAAACCCAAAAAGATCAGGACAAAAAACAGTCCAAACAATAAAATTTTTTGTAATGTTGGCGCGTACTGTTGCACTGAATTCACTGAAACATTCCTAAGGTCATGTGCCATATTAACTGAAAAAAAAGCTCCCGAAAACGAGAGCTTGGTAAGTTCTGGTGAATAAGTTCTAAACGGTGGCGATTCTAGGCTTTAAAACCATTGAGCAGGGTCATCTACAATGGCATTCAGTACAGGCTGCCATTGATCTTGCATTTGCAGATAAGTTTTTTGGGTTTTATCAAAAATACTTAAACCTTGCATTGCCAATTGTCCGTAAGCGGCACGTTCTGAAATCCATGCCACAGGCTGTTGCTCGATTTTCTGGAAAAAATCCTGAATATCTTTAGAGCTGGCAGAGTTGGGTTTGACCCGATTGGCCAACAGCAAAATTTGGACTTTGCCTTTACGAATCCGCTTAATGTCTTGTAAGTGTTTTAAGAAGCGACGGGTGGAGTCAATGTCAAAAAATGAAGGCTGTAGAGGTGTGATAATGGCATGTGCTTCGCTAATCAGCTGCTCGGCATGCTCACCCGATAACGCACCAGGTGCATCAATAATTAAATATTCAATGTTTTTGGGTGCATCGCCAATCGACTTTTCATGACGCCAATCTAAACTTTGAATTGGAGCGGCTGTTTCTGGTCGTTGTTTTAACCATTGCAGCGCAGATTTTTGATTGTCGGCATCCGCCAAAGCAACTTTATAGCCTTTTTGTGCAAGCGCAGATGCTAAACTAATAGCCGTAATGGTTTTTCCACAGCCACCTTTTTGGTTGGCAATTAATATAGTTTTCATGACCCTCGAATCGATTTTAATCTGCTCATCCCTAGCATATCATTGTTTTGTGCTCGGAATATGACAGTTGACAAAAGTCGTATCGAGTTCTGCAAAAAAGGTTTAGGAAGGTTTTATGTCAATCTGGATGGCGATGCTGATTGGTGCCTGTATAGGCGTGGTGCTGACCACCTTAATTTTAAGCAATAGCCGCAATGGACGGATTAAAGCCGAGTATGAACAATATATTGCAGAAATTGAACTGTCACATCAGCAGGCATTATTGCAGGCACAAAAGCGCAGTGTAAATACCAGTCGTGCGGTACTGAAAGGCAAAATGGCAGAGCAATTAGCACCGATTATGCCCGAATTTCAGTATTTACCGAGCGATGCCAAATTTTTAGGTGATCCTGTTGATTATATCGTGTTTGATGGCTATACCGATTATCGGGATGGCAATGGGCATGCCGAAGATATTGCAATCGTCCTAATTGATATTAAAAGTGGTGGCGCACGTTTGACCAAAGGTCAGCAAGCAATTGCGCAGGCCATTCAGCAGGGCAGACTGCGTTTTGAAACCATTCGGATTGATTTTGAGGATTGTGATTAAAGAGGTTTATGTACTCGCGCCAATAACATGCGCTGTGCAAGACTTGGAATGCCTGCAATATCAATATATTGGACTTCACCCAATTCAAAACCAGTTTCGAGTAGGGCAATTTCAATGTCACGGTTTAAGTGACAGCCATCTGCAACTTTTTTTTGAAGAGGCGTGAGCAGATGTTGTAAATGCTGAACATTCAAATTTTGTCGATTCAAAACGTGTTCTACGAGGTGCAAAGTACCACCTGGTTGTAAGACGCGATAAATCTCTCGTAGGCTTTGTTCTAGGTCTGGAATACTGCACAATCCACGTGGACACCACATGCTGCAATTGATTACTTGCAAAAGGCAATTGTTCTGCGCTTGCGGTGATCTGCTCAACCACGAACGGTGTTGCATCAATTGGTTCCTGCGCCAATTGGAAAATTACTGTATTGGGTTCTAATGCATACACGGTATCTACACCCTGATAAAAAGGTAAATTTAAACCTGTGCCAAAGCCAATTTCCAAAACTTCTCCCGATACGCTCAATAAAAGCTCTCGTCGCAAATCCATTAAGGATGGGGTTTGCATGACTTGATTCAGCAAGTGCGGAAAAATATGTTTTTGAAAAAATTTATCCACTGGAGCGTAAAACCTCGTGGTTCAGCACGAGGATATAAGCGACTGGAGTAAACCATATGAACGACACGAAATGTCGTTTTAAATACTTGTACTATAGTCACTATTAAGAAAAATACTGTTAAAATAATTGGATGAAGACACTCAAATTACGCATAAAAGACAAACATTGCAAGGTGCTAAATCAGTTAGCATCCGAAGTAAATTTTGTCTGGAATTATGTCAATGATTTGTGTTTTAAGCATCTACAACGTAAACAACAATTCTTTTCAGCATACGACCTTGCAAAATACACGAAAGGCACATCGAAAGAATGCAACTTGCACAGTCAAACTATTCAGGCAGTGACAGAAGAATTGGTCACAAGACGCAAGCAGTTCAAAAAAGCAAAACTAAAATGGCGTGTCAGTAATAAACAATCAGCTAGACGTTCACTGGGTTGGATACCGTTTAAAAAGGTTGCAATCAAATATGCTGATGGCTATGTTGAATATGGCAGGCATCAATTTAAACTATGGGATAGTTACGGATTAAGTCAATACAATATCAAAACAGGCACATTCGTAGAAGATAGTCGTGGACGTTGGTATGTTTGTCTTGTTATAGATTCACCAAAGCAAGCTAAGCCAACGTCAAGCAAAGCCATAGGTATTGATCTAGGTTTAAAAGATTTAGCGACTTGTTCAGATGGCGTAAAACTTAAAGCACCTCAAATCTATCGGCAATATGAACAAAAACTTGGTATTGCTCAACGTGCAAAAAATAAGAAACGTGTCAAAGCCATCCATGCCAAGATTAAAAATGTAAGACAAAACATGCTGCATCAATTCAGCCGAAAACTGGTGAATGAACATGCAGCCATCTTCGTTGGCAATGTGAATGCCAAAGCATTAGCACAAACCAGATTGGCTAAATCAGTGCTAGATGCCAGTTGGACAACACTAAGAACCATGCTCAAGTATAAATGCGAGAACGCAGGGGTATGTTATGAAGAAGTCAATGAAGCCTATACCACCCAAATTTGTTCGTGCTGTGGCTCACGCTCCAGTAGTCCGGAAGGTAGAGCAGGACTTGGAATAAGAGAATGGCAGTGTGTGGAGTGCGGTACGCTCCATGATCGGGATGTAAATTCCGCACTGAATATTCTTGCGCTCGGGCATGAGCGTCTAGCAGTAGGAATCTCCGTCCTTTAGGTCGGGGAGGATGTCAAAGAGCATGTGCAGATCTGATTATGGATTTTATGACCCTAAGCTTAGCTGAAATTACAGGTTTTTGGTCATGCCAGAATAAGCCAATGACTGCATTTTGTTACCAATTTCAACTATTGTATTCATAATCTGTGATTAAGATAAATATAGATAGATGAATTTGTTAGGTAGACTTTAGAATGAACACACATATTTCGCTAAAACTTATGGCATTGTTAATGACTTTGGCTTTGCCATGTTCTGTCTATGCCTCAGTCGAGCGTAATATTGCCAAAGGTCTGCCTCCTGTATTGAAAAGTCAGTCGATTGAAGTGTTGCAACCCTTTAAAGGTGATTTTCGGATTTTGGGTTCAAAAATCTATCAAGATGATGCCCAAGCCAAATTTTCTCCGATTGATTATGCGGTGAGTTGGGGCTTGTTTGCTGAGCCTGAAATTGCCCGTCATATCACAGTCAATCAATATGACCGCTATTTAAACTGGAAAATAGACCGTTTACCTGTGCCTGCTGAACAAGCCATGCAAATGGTATCTAATATGCACATCATTCCTGCCAACCCAAAAATTGCCAAAGACATTCAAAAAGTAAAACGAGGTGATTTGGTACGTTTAAAAGGTGAGTTGGTTGAAGTGAAAGATCACGACTTGGTTTGGACGTCATCGCTTACCCCTACCGATACGGGGGATGGTGCGTGCGAAGTATTTCGCGTCAGTTCAATTCAGTGGATTGAAAAGGTTAAAAGTTAGGACAGGGTGATGAATTGCTATTTGCGCATGGGTTTGAGTGGATGTGTTGTGGCATTGGGCTTAAGCGCATGCACAGGTATGAATTCAAGCATTGATGGGCAAACTTTTAAATTTACAGCGCAGCAGCAATGTCCCGCATTGTTAGAGATGGATGTCGGACAAACTTTAGAATTACAACTGAATGAAAACCCAAGTACAGGCTATCAATGGAGTTTGGTAGAGTCACTGAAGCTATTTGATGTAGAAAGTATTTATCATACTGCTGAAGCTTCATCTTCTGCTCAAGTAGGGCAAGGTGGACAAAAAATATTTTATTTTCAGGCAGTCAAGGCTGGTCAGGAATTGCTCCACGTGAAACATGCCCGTGCATGGGAAAAAACCGCAATACAAGAATGGCAATGTCGGGTGCGTATTTCTTGATATGTTTGATTATGCTAAACAGCTTGAATTGTTGTGAGATTTAGCAGCAAAAAATCTATAATTTTCTTAAAATAAAAAGCCGTGTGAGGCTGTTTATAATCAGTATCGCACGGCTTTCCTATCTAAATTTAAAACTAAAATACTAAAAATTATTTGGCGCTGAGTGCTTGTCCTTCAAATTGGATGCCATCCCAACCATGTTGCATAAACTGGCGAATATTTTGGTGGTCACTGCTTGTCGGGTTTGCACGTACCGAGGCATAGTGTTCTGCAAACAAACTGAGGGTTTGTGCCTGATCTAAACCTTTTAACTGAGCAAAAGAAAACACTTTGGCGCTGCCCTGATTTTCAGTGGCCGCATTGTTTTGTTGTCCATTTTTAAATGCGGTTGGGGTGTGGTTATAGTGTGCTTCAATGAATGCAATCACATCGGCAAATGTTGCACTGCCTGCCTCAACTTGAGCCAATAATTCTTTTGCCATGACATCCTCCACATGTGCCTAAATTGAAATAATATGCAGACTAGCGCAATTTGGTTTTGAGTGGAAAACTTTTTCGTGTATTTAACTTATGTGATTTAGGAAGATGTAAAATCTGAGCAAAGATATGGATGCTTCGGGCAAGAATATCTTGAAATACAGAGAGAGATCACATGTGACTAAAAATTATGGCTGTGAGAAATACACGACATAGCCGCAAAAAGGACAGTAGAACAGATGAATTGGCTATTGGTGGCAATTGGTGGTGCATTGGGGGCAAGTTTACGTTATGCCGCAAGCCTGTATTTATTTAAATCGGCACAGCATTTTCCATGGGCAACGTGGTCGGTCAATCTGTTTGGCTGCTTTTTGGCAGGTGTATTTTTTGCATTGAGTCAGAAATATCCTGTGTTGCAGCAGGAAGCCCGCTTATTACTGATGGTAGGTATTTTAGGTGGCTTTACCACTTTTTCCAGTTTTAGTTTGGAAACTTGGCAACTCTTAAGACATGGACAGCAAGGTATGGCGTTTAGTTATGCGCTTTCCAGTGTGGTTTTGGGAGTGATGTTGCTGGGATTGGGTTTTTATGTGATTCAACAGTTTTTAAAACATTAGATTAGGGTCTGTACCAAATCAATCGTTGAGTAGAAAAATCCATTAGATAAAAATTATAAATAAAAAGAAGCCCAAGCTGGAGGAGAGTGCTTGGGCTTTGAAGATAGAGAATATCCCATCGTTTCGATGATCAATCTTGCTATGTTTTAAATATAAAACAGAAAACTTAACTGAATATGAAGTGATTGTGAGATTTTGCAATAAAACTCAAGCTTAGCGTTTGAAACGTGCAAAGCGTTTGTTGAAGCTTGCCACACGTCCTTCATTGCTGGTTTGACGTTGTTCGCCTGTGTAGAACGGATGCGATGCGCTTGAAATATCCAAAGTCACATAAGGATATACTTTGCCTTCATATTCTTTACTTTGGCTGCTTTGTAAGGTGCTGCCAATCACAAAATAGGCATTGGCGTTGGTGTCGTGAAATAAAACTTCACGATATTCTGGGTGGATATTCGGACGCATGAGATTTCTCCAAACTAAGTGTATATTTAAGTAAATGTTATAACATAACATTTGATTTGGCAAATAAAACCCACATGCATTCTTTCTAGTGAGTTTTACATAAAAATTATCCAATCTTTTTCTAAACCCGTTGTATAAGGGCTTTCATTGAGGGAATAGTGTCTGCACAGATTAAATAATTTTTTCTATTTGAAGTGAAAAGGCATCGTAAGAACAAGTTTGACCCGTGCCATTTTAAGGCATAAAATGGCATTTAGTGGTATAAATGGAGCATATGATGACAACATTGGTAAAAAAACGGGTTCAATACACGGTTGATCAGGCAATTATGGAATCAGCAGAATACATTATGACAAAAGTTGGTCTGACGCCTGCTACTGTAATGAGCATGGTTTATGCTGAAATTGCACGAACTGGCAAAATACCTGTCACGACTCAGGTGAGTGACGAGGATTTGAATACAGCAAGATTAATCGCGATGAGCCATAATGTTCCTAGTGTAAAAGTGTCTAGCGCTGCTGATGCTGCTGCTTTTTTAGAAGATGATGGCGGCTACTAATGACCCAACAACTCTATTGGGCTTATGTTGGCTTTACAGATATTGCCGAGGGTAAGACCAGACCTGTGTTGTATATTCGCCAAACGGACACCGACTATGTTGTATTTCGTTTAAGTAGTCAGTACGAAAATAAGTCTGCTTTTATTAAAAGCAAATATGTGGAAATTAAAAACTGGCAACAGGCTGGTTTAAAAAAGCCATCGTGGATTGATACAGTACAAACATATCAGCTGCCTATCCAAAAAACACAACTCACTTATATTGGACAACTGTCTGCCGATGATCTGGAATGCTTAATCAAACACCTTGAAATTCAATAATTTGAATTTCATCGTTTCAACTTGAATGAATCGGTTTAGATAACAAAAAATCCTCCTACATTTGGGAGGATTTTTTGTCTGGATTATAATTTTAGTTACGGAGCATAAAACAGATTGGGCTTTATTTTCAGCATCCTTTGCTGAGTCCAAAGTTGAGTCTAAGCTCGCGGTGGAACCAACTCCTCAAAAATATCATTTAAATTATCATGTACTTTTAAATGAATTAAATTCCAATAATGCCCTGAAACAGTTCGATTCACCATTAAGGTATCGGGAGAAGGCTTAAACACATCCCAATATTTCAATGAACTTTTGACCAACTCAACGCCATCATGATGGGCAGAATTTTCAGCAAAATCATAATGTGTGGTTAGCGGACGCATCAGCACTTCTAACCATTGCAAATATAAATCTTCAGGGAATTTACCCAATGCAGAAATTGCCTGCAGTGCATCTAGATGCTGTTCAATTTCGGCAATATCTTGCGCACGCGCAGCATGAATCAGTTGTCGAAAATGATGCACTACATCATTCGATAGAGTTTTGACGCCGCCGTAATCATAAATCACCACAGAACCATCTTGGCGGAACGCAAAGTTGCCCGGATGCGGGTCGCAATGAAAGCGTTTTAAATAAAAGATTTCTTGACCCATGGCACGCAATAAACGTCGTCCCAAAGTGTTGCGGGTACGCTGTGACCATGTGCTTGCCGTTTCTATATTTTCACCTTGTTCCAAACTTAAGGTGAGAATATGCCGCGAAGAATAGTCTTTAAACACTTGTGGGATAATAATTTTATCATCCAAAGCCGCGTGAAAGGTACGCGCTACTTCTAGGTTTTGTGCCTCAATCTGGTAGTTCAGCTCATTGTCTAAACTTTCCTGAATTTCCTGAAATAGACGGTCTTGTAATTTACGGTCTATTTTAAGTACACCCATTAAACGCAGTGCCAAACGGACTTGTTTCAGGTCACTTTCGCAGGCTTCATCGACCCCAGGATATTGCACTTTGACCACCACTTGCTCGCCATTGGGTAAAATGGCTTTATGCACTTGCCCAATAGATGCGGCTGCAAACGGAGTTTCATCAAAGTGTTTAAAAATTTTGTCGAGCGGTTTACCAAGTTCTTTTTCAACTTGTGCCTTAATTTCAGCAAAAGGCATGGCAGGTGCTTGGCGCTGTAATTTACTGATGGCTTTGGCAACTTCAGGCGGAAAAATATCTTTATATTGCGAGGCAATTTGCCCGACTTTCATCACCGCACCTTTCATTTCGCCTAAGGTATCAGCAATTTGGATACCAATATCCTGAAACAATTGGCTGCGTGCCGCATTTTTTTGTTCTTCATCTGCGGTGAGGTTTTTAATCGAGTTCGATACCGTTTTGGTTGCAATACTTGCTGTCATGCTCGCAAGTTTCATAAAGCGACGACCAGGTGTACGCGCCGTTTTTGCCATGCGATGTTCCTCAAGATCATCTTTACTATCTTTTGATCATAAGTGTTCGTGAGCAAAATGCCTACTTTTAATTGTTAAAGTATTTTTTGATCACAAGACCCACGTGCCAAAACGTATTTTGGCATGTAGGTGAGTAGGCTGAGGTTTATGCTGTAAATTGGCGTTCCAGTCGTTGATTGTTGAAATATAAACGGGTCAGAAGTAACACACAGGCAATGCTTAAACCGACAATCAGCCCGACCCAAACCCCTGCAGCGCCCATACTGCTGTAACGAGTTAAATACACGCCAATGGGGAAAGCCACAACCCAATAAGCAAGCATGGTAATCCACATTGGGCCCTGAGTGTCTTGCATGCCACGCAAACAACCTGCTGCGCTAATTTGCCATGCATCCATGAGTTGATAGGCAATCGCAAATAATAATAGAGACATCGTCACTTGCGCCACTTGCGGGTCGCGGGTGTAAATTGAAATGATTTCAGGACGGAAAAACCACATCAGCGTCATTGTAGAAAAGGCAAATACAGTTGCAGTTGCAAAGCCTAAGCCTTGTACTTTACGCATGGCGTGAATATTTTGTTCGCCATAATATGTGCCAATACGAATGGTCAGGGCAATTGCCAAAGACATGGGAATCATAAATAACTGAGATGTGACTGACATGGCAATTTGATGGGCTGCCAGTTTGGTTTCTCCCAAAGGACTGATTACAATGGCGGCAGTACTAAAAATACTCACTTCAAAGAAAATGGCTAAACCAATTGGTAGTCCTAATAGCAAAATGCGTTTAATCCAGACCGCATCAATCGCTTCCCATTGGCTAAATACCTGTGTGCTTTGATAGGCGCGACTTTTAAAAATATAAAATGCCAAAGTTATAAACATTAACCATTGCAAAATAGCAGTGGCAAAACCACAACCCGCACTGCCCAGTTCAGGCAGAGGCCCCCAACCATACATAAACATAAAGTTCAGTGGAACCAATAAAGCCAATGCCAACAGACTAATTACGGTCACAGGGCGTGGATAGCCCAGTGCTTCTGAATAACCGCGCAAAGCGGCATACATGGTCACGGCAGGCATCCCAAAACCGATGGCATGTAAAAATAAGCCTGCTTTGGGCTGTAAATTTTCAGGCACACCAAATAATGGCAATAGTGCAGGCATGAGCTGTAAAATCAGCCCTGCAATCACACCTAAAATAAACGCAATCCATAAAGACTGACGGGCGATGGTTGCAATTTTTTCTGGGGTACGCGCGCCTTTAGCCTCGGCGACTAAGGGTGTGGTAGCAATCATAATGCCACTGAACAGCAGCATAATGGGCATCCACAAACCGACCCCAACGGCAATAGCAGCTAAGTCGGTGGCAGACATGTGACCTGCCATAATGGTATCAATCAGACCTAAACCTGCTTGCGCAAATTGTGTGACCAAAATTGGAATCATCAGTTGAAAAAGCTGTTTTAATTCAAAACGGGTCGTGGTCACAGAATGTATATTTGACACAAAAAATCTCAATGCATGAGGTGCTTAGCGTTTGGGTATTAGCGTTGTAAAGTGAGAAGCACACCAATAAAAATCACCACGCTACCTAAAAGACGTTGCCAATTGATACTGACTTTATCAGTGCCCAAGAACCCAAAATGATCAATCAGCATTGATGTGACCATTTGTCCAAAAATAATCACCCCAGATAAAGTGAGTAAACTTAGTTTTGGAGCACTATAAATACTCATGCTGATGGCATAAACCCCTAGACATCCGCCAATCCATAAATACCATGGGATGTTGAGCAAGGTGCTGAGGTTGGGTTTTTCGACTTGCTGAAAAAATACCAGTATGGCTAAAACTATTGTACCAACCAAAAAAGAGAAAAGGGCAGCTTGTAACGGAGAATATAAATATTCACGCAATTGGCTGTTGATTGCAGTTTGAAAGGCCATTGCAATCCCGATGCCCATCGCCAGTGGCAAAATTAAGAGTAATTGGCTGGATATCTTCATCATTTTCACATTTTTTCTTATTAAACAGATTCTAGTCTAAAGCAAATTCTAGGGAATACATCAGTGTCCTGCTGTAGTCATGTTAAAATCTGTATCACTGTTTTGATTTTGCATTGAGTCTGTCTTTGAATCCACTTCAACCCATTGATATTCCTTTATCTTTATATATTCACATGCCGTGGTGCGTGCGTAAGTGTCCGTATTGTGATTTTAATTCACATGCTGTGCCTGACGGTAAGTTGAGTTTAGATTTAGAACAGGAATATCTACAGGCTTTGCTGGAAGATTTTAAAACCCAGACTCAGTTTGCGCAGGGGCGGAAAATTCACAGTGTTTTTATTGGCGGTGGCACACCTTCGCTAATTTCAGCACAGGGGTATCAATGGTTATTTACACAGCTGAAAGCCGTGCTAGCTTTTGAAGATGACTGCGAAATTACGTTGGAAGCTAATCCGGGAACAGTGGAGCATGATCCCTTTGCAGATTATTTGGCTGCAGGCATTAACCGTTTGTCGATTGGCGTGCAGAGTTTTAATACTGAGCATTTAAAAAAATTAGGGCGTATTCATTCTAATGATGATGCGATTGCCGCAATTGGCTTGGCGCGTGAAGCGGGCTTTCAGCGAATTAATGTCGATTTAATGCATGGCTTGCCTGAACAGACTTTGCAGCAAGCACTGCAGGATTTAAAACTGGCAGTGGAACATGGTGCAACGCATATTTCATGGTATCAATTGACTATTGAGCCTAATACTGTTTTTTTCCGCACTCAGCCAATTTTACCTGTAGATGATGTCTTGGAAGAAATTCAAGCGCAGGGTGAAGCCTATTTAACTGCGCAAGGTTTTGTGAATTATGAAGTGTCTGCATGGCGTAAAGAGTTGCCGTCTGCACATAATTTAAATTATTGGCAGTTTGGCGATTATTTGGCGATAGGTGCGGGGGCGCATGGCAAAGTGACTTTGCATGATGGTGTGTATCGCTTCCAAAAAACCCGTTTGCCGAAAGATTACTTAGCCAAAGTACCTGCGGAAAACTTGCAGTTTAAAGCAATTGCAGCCGATGAGTTGCCATTTGAATTTATGATGAATGCACTGCGCCTGAATGATGGGGTTGAGGCAAACTTGTATACTGCCCACACAGGTTTAAACTTGGATGATTTGCAGGATATTTTAAATACATTGCGTCAGCGGCAATTGTTGCAGGATGATCCGAAGCGATTGGCATGTACTGCGCAAGGGCATGTGTTTTTAAATTCGGTGTTGGAAGCGTTTTTGTGATTTGAGTTCAGCTCAGGCATCTGTCCTAACGCTTATCGAATATTGTGCTAGAGCGACAGCTTGTGTCTTGCACTGCATGCTATTTAAGGTAAATTTTGTTATTGTAATGTCTTTGTTATTGTATCGCCTTGAAGGTTTGAGATGAACTCTACTAGTCCAAAAGTTTTAAAGGCTCATGGTGAATTAGTGGTAAACAAAGAGGAAAACCTTTCCCTCTTTGAATCAATCCCTTTTTATCCAGAATACCCAAGTAAATTTAAATTTATTGACCTATTCGCAGGAATTGGTGGATTTCGGCTAGCGTTACAAAATCTTGGTGGCGAGTGCGTATTTTCATCAGAAATAGACCTATATGCCCAAAAAACATATTCCGTCAATTTTGGTGAAACGCCTTATGGTGATATCACTTTAGAGTCTACTAAAAATGCGATACCTGATCATTTCGATATTTTATGTGGAGGCTTCCCTTGTCAGGCTTTTTCAATTGCAGGTAAAAGATCTGGATTTGAAGATACACGCGGTACGCTATTTTTTGACGTTGCGGATATTATAAAACGGAAACAACCTAAAGCTTTCTTTTTAGAAAATGTTAAAGGCTTAATTAGTCATGATAAGGGAAATACACTTAAAACTATTTTAAAAACATTAAGAGATGATTTAGGTTACTACGTTGCTGAGCCTCAAATTATAAATGCTAAAGATTTTGGTGTTCCCCAAAATAGAGAGCGAATTTTTATTGTAGGCTTCCATAAAGATACTGGAATTCAAAATTTCTCTTATCCACAACCATTAAATAAAAAAACCTGTTTTGCCGATATAAAGGAAACTCAGGTTGTACCTACTAAATATTACTTATCTACACAGTATTTAGATACCTTGGAAAAGCATAAAGCTCGACATGAAAATAAAGGAAATGGTTTTGGTTACGCTATTATTCCAGATCACGCAATTGCCAATGCCATAGTTGTAGGTGGAATGGGGAGAGAGCGTAATTTAGTTATAGATCATAGAATTACAGACTTTACTCCAACTACTAGAATTAAAGGAGAGGTAAATCGGAAAGGTATTCGGAAAATGACGCCAAGAGAATGGGCACGGTTGCAGGGGTTAATAACTGCTAGTTGAAATCTACCTATTTCTATATTATTATATACAAATGAGTAGATATGTTAGTATTGGCGTTGCAGCTAAAACACTGGGTGTTTCCATCCAAACCCTAAGAAGATGGGATGAGGAAGGCACTTTAGTCGCAGATAGAACCCCAAA
>NZ_JAYFSK010000003.1:0-90664 GCF_041464035.1 Acinetobacter sp. AL9
ATATGAACTTTCATCTTTTTGGCTCAACGCATAAAGCAAAGCATGAATAGCAAGTTGGTGCTGATTGATGAGGGTAATCAGGTTTTTATAACAAGGCAAGTCTTTAAAGAGTTTGCTTTCAAACTGACAAAGCAAGTTAAAAAACATCTTAAAATTATGTACTTGAGATGTTTTATAGTAGATGGAGATAGCCACAATTTCTGATAAAGATAGCGTTGCTTGTCTGATACGTTGACGTTTGTTTTCTTGCTTGAGAAATTGCCAATAGATGGGTTCAAATTTTTTGAAAAAATCATCAACAATACAAAAAATTTCTGTAAAATCGTACATGGTAGTTAGAGCCTTTGGGTTGTGTCGTAACTTTCTAAATGGCTCTAACTACCTTTTTTTCAAGGGCTTTTCTTATCCGTAATTCGGGTTATTATAGCAATGTGATAAATGATGAAAATTGTAAAAAATTTTTCTATCCTAAAGGTTTATTATCTGAGAATTACAGAATCACTTTAGAAGAAACCTTTGATGATTTCAGTAAAAGGGCAGCAAGGAATAATAATACTATTTATTTTACTTGGTTTTTATATGAAGATCATTTTTTTGAATACAAAGATAACATTGTAAATAAGGTAATTTTTTCTAAATGTAAAAGTCTAGATTTACTCAATTTAATAGATGATTTTCTTGAAGTAATTAATTAAGGGGCTGTAGTCGATAAGGCTAAATACCCACCAAAATTAGGAGATGACAACAGCACTCAATGGTCTTTCAGCAGCGATTAGTACAGGGATGGTAACGGTTGCGAAGAAAGGTGGTGGTATTGTTATTGATACTGCTAAAAGTACTAAACGTATTTTAGAGCCTGTAAATTATTTTGTGTAAGTTCGATTTTTTAATCGATCATCGAACGTAATCGTAAATCAGTTCATCGCTAAATGATATAAGTAGCGCTGTTGTGCAATATTGGCATTTGAATACTTTTTATGAGGTTCATTCTTCTTGTAATTCTATTACTGAATAAACCCTAAGTGGCCGACTTGGAATAGGAATGAGTGGTAGGGAACGAATAGGAATAGGTGGTAGGTTTATTCAGGAATATGCACCTTATTTTAATCTTTATAATAAAGGTCACTTTTGTACATAAAAATAATGACTTATCTTAATAAATACTGCGCTAGTCTAAATTTTAGACAAAAAAAATCCCACATGGGAATGTGGGAAAACTAAGAAACTACAGCTATGTTTCGTTCATTTATTTTATCGTCATCTGACCGACAAACAGTGGCATAAAATTACTTTTTTAAGTCTATTTTTCACCTTTAACATATCCCATTGGATCCGCATCGAAGTATACGATTTACACCTAGATTTATTATTTCCGATCTAACTCTACTAGACCCTGTCTTGCTTCTGTAATGATCAGCTGAATTTCTTCATTTTGCTTTCTCTTTTGTTCAAAATACACATAAATGCCTAGAGAAAATCCCACAGCTAAAATGATCAGCGTCATCATGATAATTGCATTATGATTCATTATATTTAGCCCCTTTAAACTTCCTCACTATTGTGAGATGCAAGGACTATACACAGCAATAACAAAAATGCTCAATTCCAATAAAGAAAATACACTGTTTTTTTAATTTTATCTAAGAAAAACACTTTATTATTTAACAATATAATAAAAACCAAAATGTAACACGCATTCAAAAAATACGTTAAAATTCAATTATATTTTGTTCTATCTGTCATGATTATATTTTTAAGATATTTTAATTAATTTTCTCTCTATCTCAATTATCAGTCTGTTTAAATAAAAATTGATCTAAAAAACATAAGCTTATTTAAGCCATTACAGCCCGTTTGAAAAATGCTAATCTACAAAAATACCAACACAAATATGTGACGTAGTTAGCATTTTTAATCAATTCTTCAATTTTTTCTTGTAATGTGAAATACAATTTTTTGCATCCAGTGACTAAAAAAACACCAACTTCGATACGCTCCACTGATGCTCAATCATTCTGCTGTTATATTGAAGCTCTGACTAATCTAGATTGAAATGACTTTAAATCACCAAAACTCTGACAATGATGGTTTGATGTTCTTCATTTTCCTCAATCAACTGTAAACGCTTTTGTTCTTTACTCACCACTTTAAAGCGCAAGTTTTGATATTCAATAATGCTTGGAATTTGGTCAAAATATTGTGCATCAGCATCAATTTCATCCTCAAATAATGATGTACCAAGTTGATAGTCCAAACTTTTTAAAACGATATATTTCACCGTTGTTTTCATCACAGCATCCTTTTTATTACTTTTTGCTTTACTTTTATTTGTATCACCGTTCATGCCACGATTAAACCTATAATTGTAAATTTTGCTGTATTTATAGGCAGTTAAATCGTGAACATTCTTATTTTAGCATTTCACTTTTTGATGTTTTTTCGCACAAGTCGACAAAATTCAGTACACTTGAGCAACTTATTCTATTCACTTGCAGATTTATCATGCTCAAACAATGCTGTGCCATACTTGAACAACGCCAACAGACTGTGGCTTTTATTGAAAGTGCCAGCTCAGGTTACTTATGTTGTCAGTTTTCTATTTATAAAAATAGCGGTGCCAATATTTTACTTGGTGGATTAGTCAGTTACGACCCAAGCATTAAACGTGAGATTTTGCATGTGAATAGTGACTTAATTGCCACCTATACCGCTGAATCCGCAGAAGTCACACAAGCCATGGCAGTTCAAGGCAAAAAACTATTTCAACATGCAGATTTTATTGTGGCATGCACAGGGTTACTGAAACCAGGCGGCAGTGCCACACCAGAAAAACCTGTAGGGACATTTTTTATCGCCATTCATTATCAGCAGCAAACTTTTCAGTACAAATATTTTTTAGATGGCAATCCATTACAACGACTAGAACAGCTCACTCTGTTAGTCGCTCAAGACCTGATTGATCTAATGCAAGATACAAACACTTGTACTGCACCCTGAAGTAAACCTATCTTTTTAAGTCTCTATAAAAATTCTCATGACTGCCCAATTTTAAAAGATAGAGTGTCATGATTTCGTCATCACTCACAGAGTAAGCCAGTAGCACAAGCTGTTTGTCCATTTTAAATTTATAAACAAATACTCCTGCTAAATCCCCCACTTTAGCTTCTCCGATATCAGGATTATTCCAAACGGTTATTACGGCATTATCAACATCTTTTTTCTGCTGCTTGGTTAGTTTTTTCACTGTCCGTTCAAATAAGGGAGTTTGTTGTATATTCATTGAACTCAACCAAAGCTATATGGTGTTGTATTCCCTGCTTTGACATGCGCCATACTAAGCAACAAATCTGCTATATCTTGAAAAGTTAAATCGGGATTGTCTTGTGCGATTTTTCCAATTTTAGCCCAGTACTCAATTTGTTTAGTTGCACTTCTACTTTCAGCCATCCCGTAAATCTTTGCTGATTCAACAATATCGCTGTCGATTTTAACTGCTACATGTGACATTGCTTTTTCCTCATATTAATTATGGAATAAATTTTAGCCAATCATGCAACCATTTACAACCTTAAGAAACAAAATACAACAACCTTCTTTTATGATCAAATATTTAAAAATGCGCTATCGTACGCCCGATCTTTTTTAATTCTCTAACGCTTCAATAATTACTCATTGTATTTTTGACTACCCTCATCCAAACCTCAAAAAAAATAAGGTTCCATTGCTTAACAATGAAACCTTATCTTCAGCCTAAACTGCTGCATCACATGATGTTCATGCACGGTACAGCTTTTTAGACAACCAATTAAGCAGCCGAACGCTCTGCAATTGGTACAACTTTACGCAATTCTGGGCCTGTATAATCTGCACTTGGGCGGATAATACGGTTATCTGCACGCTGTTCCATTACGTGAGCAGCCCAACCTGTGACACGACTCATCACAAAAATCGGGGTGAACAGTTTAGTTGCAATACCCATGAAGTGATAAGCAGATGCATGGAAGAAGTCAGCATTACAGAACAATTTCTTCTCACGCCACATCACTTCTTCACAACGTACAGATACAGGATAAAGCACAGTATCACCTACATCTTGTGCCAAACGCTCAGACCAAATTTTGATGATGCCATTACGTGGATCATTGTCTTTATAGATTGCATGACCAAAGCCCATGATCTTTTCTTTACGCTCAAGCTTGCCCAGCATTTCACGCTCAGCTTCTTCTGGCGAGGTCCAGTTTTCAATCATTTCCATCGCAGCTTCATTAGCACCACCATGCAATGGACCACGTAATGAACCAATCGCACCTGTAATACATGAATGCATGTCAGATAAAGTTGATGCGCAAACACGTGCCGTAAAGGTCGATGCGTTGAACTCATGCTCTGCGTATAAAATTAATGATACGTTCATCACTTGTTCATGCAATTCATTTGGTTTTTCACCACGTAATAAATGCAGGAATTGTGCACCGATTGAGTCATCGTCAGTATTTTCTTCAATACGTACGCCATCGTGACTATAACGATACCAATAGCAGATAATGGCTGGCAGAGTTGCCAAAATACGGTCTGCAACATCTTGTTGCTGTTCAAATGACTGTTCGGTTTCTAGGTTACCCAACATTGAAACACCTGTACGCATCACATCCATTGGGTGTGAATCTGCAGGAATACGCTCAAGCACTTCTTTCAATGCTTGTGGCAATGCACGTAAAGATTTCAATTTTGCTTTATAGGCAGCCAATTGCTCTGAAGTAGGCAATTCACCAAAGAAAATCAGGTAAGCAACTTCTTCAAACTGGCAGTTTTCTGCCAAGTCTTGTACATCATAACCACGGTAAGTTAAGCCTGCGCCACTTTTACCTACAGTTGACAGTGAAGTTTTACCCGCCACTTGTCCGCGCAATCCTGCGCCTGTGAGTACTTTTCCTTCAGCCATTTTTTTAATTCTCCTGTTTGAACAGCTTGTCTAATGTGTTTTCAAAAGTGTGATAATCAAGGAATTCGTATAATTCTTTGCGTTGCTGCATTTTGTCTAAGACATTGACTTGGGTGCCATCTTTACGAATAGATTGCATTACTTCTAAGGCAGCTTTTTGCATGGCACGTGTTGGTGAAAGTGGATACAACACCATACGAATACCCTGCTCTGCCAATTCTTCTGTGGTGTAGTATGGGGTATCACCAAATTCAGTAATGTTTGCAAGTACTGGTACACCAACTGCATCACATACTGTTTTATACATGGTAATGTCTGTCATCGCTTCAGCAAAAATTGCATCTGCACCTGCTTCCACACATGCACAAGCACGGTCAATCACCGCCTGCAAACCTTCTTTTTGCAAGGCATCTGTACGTGCCATGACTACAAAGTTTGAATCAGTTTTTGCATCAACTGCAGCTTTAATTCGATCGACCATTTCTTGTTGGGTTACAATTTCTTTGTTTGGACGATGTCCGCAACGCTTTTGTGCAACCTGATCTTCAATGTGTACTGCAGCAGCACCTGCAGCAATCATTTGTTTAATACTGCGGGCAATATTAAATGCACCACCCCAACCAGTATCAATATCCACCAATAATGGAGTATCTACACGCTCAGTAATACGACGCACATCTTCCAAGACGTTGTCTAAACTGGTCATGCCCAAGTCAGGTAAACCGTAAGAGTAATTGGCGACACCTGCGCCAGATAAATAAATGGCTTTATAGCCAACCTGCTTTGCCATCATTGCAGCATAAGCATTTACCGTGCCGATAATTTGTAATGGCTTTTCCACTTCTAAAGCTTGTCTGAATCTTAAGCCCGCAGATGTTTGTTCTGTCATCTTCCTTTCCGCTTTTCTTACTATATTTTTCGAGGTTTGAGTATATCGGGAATGCAACGCTGCGCCATGACTTTTTAGAATCTATGCTCTAAAACTTTAGTCAAATAATTCGAAATTTTATTGCACAATAAATTTTCGTGATATTGCTTATTATTTAAATTTAATAAACATAGCTTTTTTGCATACTAAATAAGCAAAATTTTGCTTATTTTGAGTGTATTTCTATTTTTTCTGAATTCAAGCACGCTGCCTGTACACTTCGACACAGCACGCTGTGCATAAATTTGCTATAATAACAATCTCTCCCTTTGATCATTTGCTGAAATATTATCCAATATGCAAGATATCGCTCATTTAACCCCTTTCGGTAAAGATGTCCCTCCTACAAAGCGTGGACATGAGCGATGTGTGGCGCTGCTCGTCAGTGCAACTGATCTGTTTTTAGAACGTGGCTACGATGCCGTATCTTTAGATGATATTGTGCAACATGCTGGCGGTTCTAAAGCTTCTATTTATAAATACTTTGGCAATAAAGAAGGCTTGTTTAAAGCGATTTGTGATTATCGCCGTGACAAGTTTTTTCAGGATATTCACATCCCTTTTGAACAAATAGATTCCAATTTACGTGGTTATTTAATTCAGACCTTGCTGAATTTTTATCATCATATACTAGCGCCTGAAAATGCAGCTTTTATGCGTTTAGTTTTAGAGCAAAGTCAGCGCAACCCTGACATTGCCTTGCATATTCATGAGCGCGGCCCTCTGCACGTACAATTGTGCATTGCCAAAGTGCTAGAGCATGCCAGCCAACAAGGGCTCATTCGCTGCGAACACCCTGTTTATTCGGCACAATTGTATTTTGGGATTTTAAGAAATTTAGAATGGCGCATTATTATGGGCATTCCAAAACAAGAAACTGAACAAGAAACAATCAATTATGTAAGTTATTGTGTAGATCGCTTTCTAGACGCCCATCAAAAAGTCTAGTTTTTTTGCAATTTCTTCATCCTATAGTATATTAGCCGATTCCCTTTTTCACTTAACCAATCAACAACTAATTGTTGTTTTTCTCATTCAGCAATTATTGTGGAGTAACGAATGGCTCTACGTCACTTTCTAACATTACGCGATTTATCGACTTTAGAACTGAATCAAATTTTGCAACGCGCCATTGAGCTTAAGCGTAAACAGCATAACAATGAAGTTTTCCAACCCTTTGTGGGCAAAGTCTTGGGAATGATTTTTGAAAAATCTAGTACCCGAACTCGTGTATCGTTTGAAGCAGGTATGAGTCAGTTTGGTGGCAGCGCAATTTTCCTATCATCACGTGACACACAGTTAGGCCGTGGTGAACCGATTGAAGATTCTGCACGTGTCATTTCAAGCATGCTTGATATTGTGATGATTCGTACTTTCGGACATGACATTGTAGAACGTTTTGCATCTTATTCAAAAGTTCCAGTGATCAATGCTTTAACGGACGATCACCACCCTTGCCAGTTACTTGCAGACATGCAAACTTACTTAGAGCATCGCGGTTCAATTGAAGGTAAAACCGTGGCTTGGATTGGTGATGGCAACAACATGTGTAACTCTTATATTGAAGCTGCGCACATGTGGGGCTTTAATTTAAAAATTGCAACGCCTAAAGGCTATGAACCTGAACAACGTTTCCTGTCTGAATTTGCACACTGTGTAGAATTAGTAGACTCTGCTGAAGATGCCGCAGTCAATGCTGACCTGATTGTGACCGATGTTTGGGCGAGTATGGGGCAGGAAGAAGAACAAAAAATCCGTGAAAAAGCCTTTGCAGACTATCAAGTCAATGAGCGCTTGATGGACTTGGCACATCCAGATTGCTTGTTTATGCATTGTTTACCTGCGCACCGTGGTGAAGAAATTTCTGAAAATATGCTAGATCATAAAAACGCTGTGGTTTGGGATGAAGCCGAAAACCGCTTGCATGCTCAAAAAGCATTGGTTGAGTTTTTATTGAACGAAAACCTCAAAAAAGACTAAACGACTTCAAAGCATTGAGTACGCTTTGATGAGTTTTGTTACAAACAGCACCAAATGGTGCTGTTTTTTATTTGGCTCGTTATAATCTAAAACGACGGTTATTTTCTAAAATTTCAAAAAGAGCCTAGATGAATAATATGATTGATAAAACACTTGCCACAATTACGCTGTGCACTACTACACTGATCGCGAGTGCTTCACTCTATGCCAAAGCCAGTGAATTAGATCAATATTTAGTCCAACAAAAGATTCTAAGTGCAGATTATAAAATTCAAAATATCGTCGCTTTAAATGAAATTTTAGATGTCATTAGTGATGAAGATTCTCGTACTATGCCTTATCAGGTCGATCAAAATACAGTGATTGAACAAAGTACGGCGACAGACAAACAAATCAATATTCGTGGCATGATTATTTCACCTGACTTCACGCAGTTTGTAGAAAGTACGGGTTATAACAATGTCAAAAATATGATTAAACAAAACTTAATTCATAATTGTGAATCTATTTTTGAGCATCAGT
The DNA here is from genome assembly GCF_041464035.1 of Acinetobacter sp. AL9. Lineage (NCBI taxonomy): Bacteria > Pseudomonadati > Pseudomonadota > Gammaproteobacteria > Moraxellales > Moraxellaceae > Acinetobacter > Acinetobacter sp. AL9. Next base: position 8,373 of record NZ_JAYFSK010000003.1, read on the forward strand.
TCCAACGGGTAAATCCCTATGTATTGAACTTAAAACTCAGTGCAGAAAAAACCCAGTTTAATGTGCAATTGGCAAATAGCGAGTGCCAATTTAAAGCAGACTGAACTGTATTTAAAACTAAAACAACCTCAGCTTTAAGATTTAATGCCTAAGGTTTAATGCGTAAACCCAAATATAACCTAACGTATTAAACCTTGCGGTTGTAAAATAATGATCAATGCGCCTAAAACTACTATCATTCCACCGAACATATCCCAACGTGTTAAATTGACTTGATCTACATACTTTAACCAAATCAAGGCTGTACAAATATAAATACCACCATAAGCCGCATAAATTCGCCCCGATGCCGCAGGATGTAGAGTCAATAACCACACAAAAGCCGCTAAGGCTAAAATTGTTGGCAGCCATAACCACTGTGATTTCCCCTGATTTAAAATCAAATAAGGAAAATAACAGCCTAATATTTCCATAACTGCCGTAACAAAAAACAAGAACGTTGTGCTGGCAATTTTAGTGATCTGAAAATCCATAAATCCTGTGTGGTCTCTCTTTTAGCAGTAACGATTCAAGTTCACGCATCTGCGAATTCATAAAAAATAACCCATGTTCAACATGGGTTATTTTCAAAATTCAAATAAGGATTGATTAGGCTGGTTCAGCCGTTTGATCTTCAAAGACTTCAAGTTTCAAACCGACTGCCTTACCGTTCTCTTTCTTCACAGAAACAGCCACATTACCGCCCTGTTCTGCAAGTTCACCAAACAGAATCATTTCTGCCAATGGCTTTTTCAAGTGTTCCTGAATCAGACGTTGCATTGGACGTGCGCCCATTAAGCGATCATATCCATGCTCAGCCATCCATTCACGCGCATCTTGATCAACCTCAAGAATGACTTTTTTATCATCCAACTGCGCTTGTAATTCAGTCAAGAATTTATCCACTACATTTTCAATTACTGTAGTAGGTAAAGCTTTAAATTGAATGACCCCATCCAAACGGTTACGGAACTCAGGTGAGAAGGCTTTTTTCATCGCTTCTTGGTTGTCATTACTGTTGTCTTGATCCATGAAACCAATGCTCACGCGGGAAATACTTTCCGCACCAATATTAGTGGTCAGAACCAAAATCACATTACGGAAGTCTGATTTACGACCATTATTATCGGTCAATGAACCATGATCCATAATTTGCAGCAATAGGTTAAATACATCAGGATGCGCTTTTTCAATTTCATCCAACAACAACACACAATGCGGATTTTTATGAATCGCATCGGTGAGTAAGCCACCCTGATCAAAACCGACATAGCCTGGAGGTGCACCAATTAAACGTGAAACGGCATGGCGCTCCATGTACTCAGACATATCAAAGCGAACCAATTCCACACCCAACAGTTTTGCCAACTGCTTGGTAACTTCGGTTTTACCAACGCCTGTCGGGCCAGCAAATACAAAACTACCCACTGGTTTGTCTGGTGTTTTTAAACCAGCACGTGACAGTTTAATTGCTGATGCTAACGCTTCAATAGCTTCATCTTGACCAAAGACCACACGTTTTAAATCACGCTCAAGATGTTCAAGTACAGTCTTGTCATCTTTCGATACGGTTTTAGGTGGAATACGTGCAATTTTAGAGACGATATCTTCAATGTTTTCTACTGTGATTAAAGTATCATCTTGCTCAGCTCTTAAACGGCGCTGCGCACCTGCTTCATCAATCACATCAATGGCTTTGTCTGGCAAGAAACGGTCATTGATAAATTTGGCCGATAACTCTACCGCAGACACCAATGCTTTATCATCATATTTAACATGGTGAAATTCTTCAAATTTCGATTTTAAACCACGTAAAATATCAATCGTTTCTGAAATTGAAGGCTCATTCACATCAATTTTTTGGAAACGGCGTGAAAGTGCATGGTCTTTTTCAAATACCTGACGATATTCTTGGAATGTCGTCGAGCCAATGCAACGCAAAGTACCATTTGCCAACGCAGGTTTAATTAAATTTGATGCATCCATAGTGCTGCCCATGCTTGAGCCTGCACCAATAATCATGTGGATTTCGTCAATAAATAAAATGGCATCAGGTTTCTTTTTCAAGGCATTTAACAGTTGTTTTAAACGCTTTTCAAAGTCACCACGGTATTTTGTACCCGCTACCAACGCACCGATATCCAAACTATATACTTCGGCATTTTCGAGTGGTTTTGGCGCTTTACCATTCACAATCAGCCACGCCAGACCTTCGGCAATAGAGGTTTTACCCACGCCTGGATCACCCACCAACAATGGGTTGTTCTTACGACGACGGCATAGAATTTGTGCAGCACGCTCAATTTCTTTTTCACGCCCAATTAACGGATCGGTTTTACCCTTTTGCGCTTCAGTATTCAAATTTAGCGTGTAAAGCTCTAACGGGCCAGCATTGGCAGAGCTTGAACTTTCGCTATCTAATTCTTCAACCTCTTCTTCCGCTTGCGTTTCGTCTTTACGTGTACCGTGCGATAAGTATTGCGTTAAGGTCAAACGGTTAATTTGATGACGCTTGAGTAGATACACGGCAAATGAATCACGTTCAGAGTACATTGCCACTAAAATATCTGCGCCTTCAACCGTACGGTCACCACCGCTAGATTGCACATGGAAAATACCACGCTGCAAAATGCGGTCAAAACTTTCGGTCGGGTGCGGCGCCTGATCGTTATTTTCAGCAAGTTTAGGGGTATGTTGTTCTACATATTCTTCGAGTTCTTTACGCAGCACAATAACATCTGCACCACACGCCTTGAGTGCATTGACTGCCGAATCATTGTCTAATAAAGCCAATAATAAATGTTCAACCGTTAGAAACTCGTGTCTCTTTTGACGAGCCATGCTAACAGCCAAACGTAGTGATACTTCTAATTGACGACTGAGCATGTAACCCCCTTAATCTTTAGGCTCAATCTGACAAAGTAATGGATGACCTTGTGATCGAGCGTAATTATTGACTTGGTTCGCTTTCGTTTCCGCAATATCCCGCGGATAGACCCCTGCGACACCTTTTCCTTCATAGTGTACAGTTAGCATTACTTGAGTCGCTTGGTCAAGATTCATTGCAAAGTATTGTTGTAAAATTTCAATTACAAAGTCCATTGGGGTGTAATCATCGTTCATTAAAACGACAACATATAAAGGTGGGCGTTTTAATTGTGGCGGCGCAGTTTGTACCGCAATATCACCATCATCTTCATGTCCTGCATCATCCACACTTAAACGCGGGGTTAAATGCCAATCGACATAGCCAGATTGATGAAAAGTGGTTTTAATTTCATTTAAACAGATGGATCTTTTTTGGGTTCGCATAAGTTTTACATATCACACATTATTGAGCGCTAGCTTCTGCTTGTGGAATTTCAGAAATAAAGGCAGAATCTGCCTCCACGGCTTTGCCTTTGCTCCAACTGAAGCGTTTAATCACAGGAGTTGCGCCATTTAAACGGACTTCAATAAAGTCTGGATTAAAGCCTTTAGGCATGCTCCAGCGCCCTGTTAAACGCTCATAATTATCAAAATTAAAATTGCTGTCTTCCATCGGAACAACCAGCACTTCTGTGCCTTGAATTAAACGCAGTTCTACCGTACCACTTGCACGTCGCTTGTTTGGACTCACTTGTACCAAATCGACCTGATATTCATAAGCATTGTCTGGTAATGGTTTCACCCCAAGATTTTGCACGGTCAGGCTTAAACCACCACGTTGACGCAAAACTTCACGATAAATCGCACTCATGCCTTCAGTACGTTGCTTATCTTCAGTTGCTTGAGTGAAAGCTTGATACAAATCATTGGAGTTACTGACCGCAACATCGCGTTCTTGAACCGCAGCATTTAAGCTCTTATTCAGACTTTCCAAACGCGTTTTTTGTTCTTGCACCACTTCAACCAGTTGTTCTGCATCGGCATCGTAACCAACCACAGTTAAGCCCTGACGATGCCCGACTGAATAGCCCAAAAAGCCACTACCTAAAATTAAAATGGCAGCACCAATTGCCAAAGGCGCATTGCTTTCAAGAAATGGCTTTTTTTCTGGCGGTGTAGATGAGGGTGTCATGCTTGAATTCGACTGTGACGTGGTTTCTGTATCGGTGTTATGCATCGTCATCTCTTGTTTTGATTCATTCAAAACACACATTTAAATCGAAATCTAAATGTGTGTGAAGTTGAAAAACGTGTTCTTATGGTAATAAACCAATCACCTCAAGTCCTGCATGTTCTGCAAAACCAAACATGAGGTTCATATTTTGTACTGCTTGCCCTGCTGCACCTTTCACCAAGTTATCTTGTGCCACCAAAAGTACTAATTTTTTCGGTTGTGGCTTATACAATGCGATACGCAACTGGTTAGCGCCACGTACTGAGCGTGTTTCTGGTGAACTGTTGGCTGGCATGACATCTACAAACTGTTCATTGGCATAAAACTGCTCATACAGGCTTTGTAAATCTGCTGCATCACCTGCATCAGTTAAATCTACATAAATGGTGCTGAGCATACCGCGAATCATAGGTACTAAATGCGGTACAAACACAATGTGATTAAACACATCTTTTTGACCCGAAATATTTTCCAATGCTTCTACAATTTCTGGATGATGACGATGCCCCGCAACGCCATAAGCCTTAAAGTTGTCGGCATTTTCAGAGTAAATCATGCCCAAACTGGCTTTACGCCCTGCACCAGATACACCCGATTTTGCATCAATAATAATACTTTCAGGTTTCACTAAAGCTTCAGCTTGTTTAAATAATGGCGCTAAACCAAGTTGCACTGTGGTTGGATAACACCCTGGGTTACCAATCACCTGTGCTTGTTTAATTTGTTCCCGGTTGAGTTCAGACAAGCCATAAACTGAATCTTTTAAAATGTCTGGGCAAGCATGTTGCATGCCATACCATTTTTCAAACTGTGCTAAATCTTGCAAACGGAAGTCTGCTGCTAAATCGACCACTTTGGTGTTGGCTGCAACAAGCTCCGCAGCATGTTGCATTGCAACGCCGTGCGGTGTAGCAAAGAACACTACATCACACTGTTTTAATTCTTCGATGTTTAAATCTGAGTAGCACAGGTCTGTGTGTCCACGCAGGCTTGGGAACATATCATCTACACGGCGACCCGCTTCTGTACGTGAAGTCAGTACATTTACTTTCACATTTGGGTGTCGTAGCAAAAGACGCAATAATTCAACGCCTGTATAACCTGTACCACCGACAATACCAACTGAAATCACGTGCATTACCTCAATTCAAAAGCATGTTTAAGCTAACGCTATAGTATGACAGGAAGTTTTGGTTTTCTGAACTGTTTTACTAGGGTTTTGGGGCTTTTCTTTATTCTGTTGATTTTATAAAAGATGATTTGGATTGTAGTCAATACGTGCAACACCTTTGCATTGTAGTCTTATCATGTGGGTGTTGGCTTTTTTATTGATACCACCACCAAGGCAAAGACGTTGTTTTTAACTGCTTGCGATGCTGCAAATAGTGCGCATCATGCCGTTGTACTTCAACCCAAAATGCAGGACTATGATCAAAATGTCGTGTATGCGCCAACTCATGCACAGCAACATATCGCACAATTTGTTCAGGAAACAACACCAAGGCGCTATTGAGCATAATATGCTGTTGCGTACTGCAACTACCCCAACGGGTTTTCGGTTGACGAATTGCGCACTGTTTAAATGGCAAAGCAATTTCATGACTGACTGTTTGCAAATATATCGGCAACATTTGTTTGGCATAAGCAATAACAAAGGCTTTTAAATATGCCGCAGGTTGGCGGTCACTAACCCATAGGCAATGCTGTTTTAAATCTAAAATAAAACTGTGTTTTTGTGTTTGATAATGAATATTTAAAGGCTTAGCCAAATTAAAAAGTGATAACTGATTTGGCAATTCACGCCGAACAAGTCCTTGCTGCGCCTGCTGTTTATGCCAAGTTTCAATCATCCACTGTTCAGATTGCTGCAAAAAATCCTGAATTTGTCGCTGAGTACAATATTTCGGTACAGTTAAGCGAATTTGATGCGGCTCGACACGCAAACGTAAACGTGTTGCTTTTGCATGTGGTGTGATTTGAATTTCAGGTAAGTCGGATAATGTCATTGTTGTTCTTTTATTAAATCCTCCCCGACCCCTCCTTTAATAAAGGAGGAAGAAAAGCCCCCCATTAAAAACAAGGGACTTGGGAGACGAATTAAACCGCAGTACGTTCTTCAATGCCGTTATTGGTCGCTACAATTGCAATATCTGCTTTATTGATGGCAAAAATACCATTGGTCACAACACCCGGAATATCATTCAAGGTTTTTTCTAATTCCAACGCATTTAAAATATTTAAATTATAAATATCTAAAATCACGTTACCGTTATCAGTTACCACACCTTCACGGTAAGCAGGATCGCCACCTAAAGCCACAATTTTACGTGCTACCGCAGAACGAGCCATTGGAATGACCTCGATTGGCAATGGAAACTCACGTCCTAACTGCTCTACCCATTTTGAATCATCGACAATACAGATAAACTTACGTGCAATAGAAGCCACAATTTTTTCACGGGTCAACGCTGCGCCGCCGCCTTTAATCATGTGCATGTGACGGTCAATTTCATCTGCACCATCAACATAAGCATCTAAACTGCCCACAGAGTTCATATCGACCACTTCAATACCAAGTTTCTTTAAGCGCTCCGCAGTCGCTTCAGAACTTGCCACAGCTGCTTCTAATTGTAATTCAGGCAATAAATCAATCAGGAAATTCACTGTACTGCCTGTACCTACCCCCAAAATCCCGCCTTTAGGCAAATGTTTTAATGCTGCTTTGGCAGCCGCTTGCTTCTTTTCATCTTGGGTAGCATACAGACTCATGACTTCACTCAACTATTTTTGACATTTGTTGCCGATTTTACAGCGCAAATGTGCAGGGGTTTGTTACAATAAACCCCTATTTTAAACTGTTAGATGGAAGATTAACATGCTGTCTCGTTTGGTTCGACAAATTTTACAAGCAACGGTCTACGATGTTGCAATCGAAACCCCACTCGACGCAGCGCCACGAATTAGTGAAAAACTGAACAATAACATTCGCTTTAAACGTGAAGACTTACAACCTGTATTCTCTTTTAAATTGCGTGGTGCGTATAACCGTATTAGCCAATTACCCAAAGACCAACTTGAACGTGGTGTAATTACTGCCTCTGCAGGCAACCATGCGCAAGGTGTAGCATTGTCTGGGCAAAAACTGGGCATTCGCGCCATTATCGTTATGCCTAAAACCACGCCAGATATTAAAGTACAAGCGGTAAAACGCTTGGGTGGCGAAGTGGTATTACATGGTGACTCATTTGATGTTGCCAACAAATATGCAATTCAACGTGCCCAAGATGAAGGCATGACTTTTATTCCACCGTATGACGATGAATTGGTCATGGCAGGTCAAGGTACGATTGCCAATGAAATTTTGCGTCAATGGCGCGATGTCGAATATGTTTTCGTTGCTGTTGGTGGTGGCGGTTTAATTGCAGGTGTTGCAGCCTACTTGGGCGATGTCGCACCGCATGTCAAAGTCATTCCTGTAGAATATGATGAATCGGCCTGCTTAAAAGCCGCATTTGAAGCCAATGAACGTGTGATTTTACCGCAAGTGGGTTTATTTGCCGATGGTACTGCTGTCGCACAAATTGGTGAGAAACCGTTTGAAGTTTTACAACTACAAAAATCAGATCAATCAGGCCCAATTGTTGAGCGCGATGTAGTTTTGGTGAATACCGATGAAATCTGTGCGGCAATTAAAGACACCTTTGATGAAAACCGCAGCATTGTAGAACCTTCAGGTGCAATGGCTTTGGCAGGCATCAAAAAATATGTCGAGCAACACCAATTGCAAAATAAAAATATTGTGTCAATTGTCTGTGGCGCAAACATGAACTTTGACCGTTTACGCTATATTGCGGAACGTACTGAACTCGGTGAACATAAAGAAGCAATTTTTGCCGTGACCATTCCAGAAGAAAAAGGTGCGTTCCTTAACTTCTGCCGTGCGCTGCAAGGTCGTAATATCACCGAGTTTAACTACCGCGCCAGCGATGCTACTGCTGCACAAGTCTTTGTCGGCATCAGCTTAAAATCTGGTGAAAAAGAACGCCACGACATTTATGAGTTACTCAAAACCCAGTACGATGTTGATGATTTGTCGGATGATGAAGTAGCAAAACTACACATTCGTTATTTGGTCGGTGGTCATGCCGATATTGAAAATGAACGTCTATTCCGTGTGGAATTTCCAGAGCGTCCGGGTGCATTACTGACTTTCTTGGAGCGCTTAGGCCCAACCCATAACATCACCCTGTTCCATTACCGTAACCACGGTGCAGCGGAAGGTCGTGTATTGGTCGGTTTAGAAGCTTCGGATGCCAAACAGAACCCAGATGATTTAATTGAAACTTTGGAAAAGATCACTTATCCATACCAAGAGATTACTAATAACTTGGGTTATCAGCGTTTCTTAAAATAACCGATCACACATCTCAATAAGTGCAAAAAACCGCTGATTTCAGCGGTTTTTTAGTCATATTGCTACAGTATAGAGCCCTAAAATATTTTAGAATATTGGAAGAATAATATAATTTTTCAGGATGATGCTATGGCACAATTTGCTGTCATTGGTTTAGGTAGCTTTGGTGCAACTGTGGCGACACAATTGGTCAAACTCAACCATGATGTCATTGGGATTGATAGCAATAAAAAGTTTGTAGAAAACATTGCCGATCAAATTACCCATGCGGTGATTGCCGATGCAACCGATGAACACGTTTTGGAAGAACTGAATATTCAAAATTGTGATGCAGTGGTGGTCGCCATTGGTGAAGATATTGAAGCCAGTATTTTGTGTGTCTTAAATTTAAAGAATTTGGGTATTTCTAAAATTTACGTTAAAGCCAAAAGTAAAGCGCACACCATGATTTTGACCCATTTGGGCGTAAGTAAAATTATTCACCCTGAAGAAGATATGGGCGTTCGCATCGCGCAATCGCTGAGTTATCCGATGGTGAGTCGTTATATGAGCCTAAACGACAACCACTATATTGTAAAAGTAAAAATTAAAGACAACTTGCATGGCACGCGCATTCATAGTCTGATGTCACATGCACCCGAAGTTAAACTTTTACTGTTTAAACGTGCCGAAACGATTTTCTATACGCTTGAATCCAATTTAATGCTACAAACAGATGATATTTTGGTGGTTGAAGGACAACTTGAACCATTAAAACGCTTATCTAAACAATTTAAGTCAGAATGAAAAAAACAGCGAAACAACCAATCAAAACTGTCAATTTAAGCCCACCCAGTCTTTTGGCACTGGGCTTTTTAAGCTTTATTAGCATTGGCACAATCTTGCTGAAACTGCCCATTTCCCATCATGGCGAGATGAGTTGGATTAATGCCTTATTTACTGCTACATCTGCAGTGACGATCACTGGATTGTCTGTAGTGAATATTGGCGATGCTTATACCGTATTTGGGCAAATGGTCATTATGTTGTTGTTACAATGTGGTGGCTTAGGTTTTATGACTTTTGCGATTTTAGCGGTTTTAAGTTTGTCATCCAAAATTGGTTTAAAACAACAAATCATGGCGCAAGACACCATTGGGCAAACCAACCTGTCTAAAGTGTCGATGACCATTAAAAGCGTGTTGCTCTACTCATTGTTTTTTGAAGGGATTGGCACGGTTATTTTAACCTTGGCATGGATGCAGGATTATCCATTTAGCGATGCATTTTTCTATGCGGCTTTCTATAGTGTTTCAGCCTTTAACAATGGTGGATTTTCATTATTTCCCAATAGCTTAATGAGTTTTGCAGATCAATACCTGATTACCTTAACTATTAGTATGCTGTATATCATTGGCGGTATTGGTTTTGTGGTACTCATGGATATTAAACGTGCCAAACGCTGGAAAAAACTCTCACCTAATAGCAAGCTGATTTTATCGACCATTGCTGGTTTAAACTTTGTGGCCTTTCTGCTGATTTGGGCGATTGAAGCCAGCAATCCGCATACCCTTGCAGCCATGAGTATTGGCGATCAAGCCCTCAATGCATGGTTTCACGCTACCGTTCCTCGCTCATCAGGCTTTAATAGTCTAGATGTCGCAAGTATGCAAAATAGCTCGACCTTGCTCACCATGCTTCTGATGTTTATTGGTGGTGGTTCGCTCAGTACCGCAGGCGGTATTAAAGTTGGCACATTTATTATTGTCATTTTAAGTGTGATCAGTTTTTTAAGACGTTCAGATGAGGTGCGTGTGTTTAATCATGCTGTACCTGAACGTACCACCTTTAAAGCTTTGGCGGTGATCAGCATCACAGGTATGTTAATTTGCCTCGGTTTGTTTAGCTTACTTGCCCTTGAACCGAAACTGAATTTTTTAGACCTGTTGTTTGAGGCTGTATCTGCAGCGTGCACGGTGGGTTTATCCCGTGGTGTTACAGGTGAATTACAACCTGCCAGCTTAATTATTTTAATGTTGTTGATGTTTGCAGGTCGTTTAGGGCCGCTGACTTTGGCTTATTTAATCGCCACACCACAAAAAAGCCGACTTAAACATCCAACCGCAGATATTCAAGTTGGATAAAAGCTGGATACGATCCGACTTCAAAAACAAACGCCAATCTTCAAGATTGGCGTTTTATATTCAGCGAGCAATAATGAGAAATCAATCTTAATCTACTTAAAACCAATTCATTAAAGACACACCCAAACCAACATAGGTGGCGCGGTGGTTATAATCAATCAGGCTTTCACCATAACCATCAAACAATTGGAAATGACCGCGTAATTTTCCACTGATTGGGAAAACCCAGTCAAACTGTGCTGCACCGTGCGCGTCATCACCGCCTTTTAAGCTATGACGAAGCATCAAAGAAAAGTCATGCTCTTTCCAGCGATAAAATGCCAACATATCGCCACGCCCGATATAATTTTTAATTTCAGGGTTATTGTCATCGCTGCGGTCTTCTTCAATGCGATACCACGGACGTAACATCAAGGCAAAATTGTCTTTTTCAAAACCTAAATTAAAAATCACCCGATTCCAACTGCGTGATAATGGATCAGAACGACCATTGGATTGATGGTTCAACGTCACACCCAATAAACGACCATGCAGCCCCATAAGTGTATAGTTGGTGCGGAACATCAAACTGGCTTCAGGCTCATAATTGGTTTCACGAAATGGACGTGACTCATCACCATTATAAACCTGCCAACGTGATGACTGGGTATAACCTAGCCACACATCACCGTTATCACCCAACAGATTTTCTACCGCTTTGGTTTTTAAAGACAGCTGAAATTTGATTTCCATTGAGGTCAGGTTTTGCTCCTTACCCACGGGAACGGTATTTTGCTCATTCAAGCTTTGTGGACGTTCATTTTTATCGGACGTCCAAAAAGTAGGCATCAAATACACAGGTTGATAAGCACGTAAATTCCATGTGCCTAATTTGCTATCGGGTGAAAGCTCCCAGCGCTTATCCAGTAAAGATACATTCGGATCAAGCTTTGGTACATCAAATGAAAATAAATTACTCACACCCACTGCAATTTTTTCTTTCACAGTTTCAGGTGCAGGAGCAAGTGCCTGAGCGGCTTGACGTTCGCTAATCAGCGCTGTTTTTTCTGCTTCAGGAATTTTAAACAGAGCATCGTAACACACCAAACGATCAGCATTTGACTCTAAAGCCACACAGGCTTCAGGTGTTGCAGGTGCAACTAAGCTAGCTGGGTCTTGTGCATAGGTTTTCGCCACAAACACAGTGCTGAGTGCGGCAACACTCAGCGACAGTCCTGTGCGTTCAAACAGTTTGAACGCGCTCATAAATCCCCCTAAGTTTTCGTTGTTATTTCACGTATCAGTTCACTTGTTTAATTTCAAAACCAAGTTCGAGCAATGCTTCACGTTTTGACACAGGTGCGACTACGGCTTTAGATGCTTGCTGCTGACGCAAATATTGCTCCGCAACACGTTTTAAATCGTCTAAAGTCACCGCCAATAAACGCTCACGTAATACTGTGCGGAATGAGGGTGTACGCGCGTGCAATAATGCATAACATGCAGTAATCGCTTCACCTGCAGGCGAACCTGGTTTATCCATACTAGCAATTAAACCTAAAATCGCTTCTTCTAGTTGATGCGGCAATTGCTCTGCATTAAATAACCAATCAATACTCGCTTCAAAGTCTGCGAAAGTTTCTGCCAAGCGTGGATCACGATAACTGTAAAAACGGAATGAACATGCATTGCCATCGTAGCTTGCACCGCCACCGTAAGCACCGCCTTTTTCACGGATTGCGCTGTGTAAGAAACCATTGCGCAAATATGCAGCCAATACCATCAAAGGTGCAGCATCAGGATGCGACACTTCCACCGCAGGATACGCAGCCGCACAGAATTGCACATTGGCTTGAATCAACCATGCCTGATCTTGCGTTGAATGATCTACAGGAACTTGAGTTAAAGCAGCAGGATTTTCTGCAACAATAAGTTTATCCCAAACTTCTTGAACTTCTTCGACCAAACGGTCAGATTGATGTTCTTCACATACTAACAAAAATTGCTTAGGTGCTTGCAGTAATTTATGGTGAATCAATTGCAATTCAGCAATCAATTTCTCGTATTCCGCTACATCTTTTTCAATTTTAGCAACCAAGTCTGCCAACCAATTTAATGCGCCCAAACCTGTGTTGTTGTAATCACGCTGCGCCAAAGCACTGTGATGACGCCCTGCAATTTGCATGGCATAACTGTGCCCCGAACCCGACAAACGTGACTGCCAACGGGTTTTTCGTTGTTGTAACAGCTCAATAATGCGGTCTTTTTCATCAAAACGTAATTGCTCAAATGCTAATTTCAGCAAGCGGATGGCTTCAAGATTATTCACCAAAGACTTAGTGGTTAATGTGAGCCATGCACTGATCTGATTTTTGTCATCGACTTTAGAACGTAAAGATGCACCCATGCCCAAACCACCGCTAACTGCGGTTTGTAGCTGTTGCAATTCTAAATAGCCGTATTCACCTGCACCCACTTCGCCCATTAAAATGGACAGCAAATTAAAGTATGGCGATTGTACAATTTCATCTGGAATTTGAATCAACACTTGCTGATAGTAAATTCCATTGGTTCCTGCATGATATAAATTTAAAGGATAATCAATGCGGTTACTGATAATTTCACGCAACTCACCCTGCACAATATGCAAGGCTGCAGGCACATCTTCCAAACCAACTTTTGGCAATAAGTTCAAATCATCGGGCGTATCTTGACGGACTTTTAAAGCTTCCGTTTGCGCGACGATTTCTGCTTTTTGCTCATCTGTGAGTTGTGCGCCTATCTCAGCCAGACGTGCTTTTTCAAGTGCAGCATCTTTGGCCGATTTTTCTGCATCTGGAACCAAAGTCATTTGAACACGGTGCGGGTTATCAATTAAATGCGTCTGAATTAGCCGTGATAACCACATTGGATCTTTAAGTTCTTCTTTGACTTGCTCAATCGCAGTATCTACATCCCACACCTGAATTGGGTCATTGTGGTGAATTGCACTGCTTAAACCATTTAAAATCAAGCTCAATCCGTATGGCATACCATCGCCATTAATTTCACGCTGATGCAATTCAATTTGATGCAAAATTGCATCGACCAATGCCGTATCCACAGGCTGTGCAGCCACGTCTTGTAAAACTTTTAAAACGCCCGCCTGAAATTCTGCTGCATGTTCAGGGTTAGAACCTTGCACACCACAGAAGAAGGTCATTTCAAAGTTGGAATCATCCACGCCCATCAATGGCCCTGTAGATTGTGCATGCGCCCAAGTTTCCAAATAATGACGCAGTGGTGATGCAGAATTTTCAAGTAAAACACCTTCAACCAAACGCATACCTAAGCGTAATTTAATATCGCTTGCTTCAGGCAATAACCACGCCAAAACATGATAAGTTTTATCTTTCAGTTCTTCTGCATCGACTGCATAACTTTCAGTCACTGCCACTGGCGCAGCTAAACGACGCTCAGGCTTCGAATACAACGTTTCGCCCTGTTCAAATTTCGCCAAAGCCAACTGTTCAAACTGTTCTTGTAAATCGTATGCAGGCGTATTGCCAAAAGTCATAAATACCGCATTACTTGGGTGATAATGTGACTTATAAAAATCTACCAATTCTTGATAGGTTAAATCTGGAATATCTTTCGGGTCGCCACCTGAATTGTAGTGGTAAGTTGTTTCAGGGAATAAATGATAAGCCAATTGGTGATAAAGCTGATCGGATGGCGAACTCATCGCACCTTTCATTTCATTAAATACCACGCCTTTATAAACAGGCTCGCCATTTTCCAGCTCAATACGAATACCTTCCTGAGCAAAATCGAGAGGATTTAAATTGGCTGCAAAAGCCGCATCCATATACACCGCAAGCAGGTTTTGGAAATCTTTTTTGTTTTGTGTTGCAAATGGATAAGCCGTCCAATCTGCCGCGGTAAATGCGTTCATAAAAGTATTCAATGAACGACGAATCATTAAAAAGAACGGGTCACGGACAGGGAATTTTTCAGAACCACACAACGCAGTATGTTCTAAAATATGTGCCTCACCTTTGGAGTCCATCGGCTGAGTGCGAAATGCGACTAAAAATACATTTTCATCATGATCTGTCGCCAAATGATAATGCACCGCACCTGTAACTTTATGTTTATATTCAGACACTAAAATGTCTAAGGCTTCAACATGGTGTTGACGTACCAACTGAAACGCAGGATGTACAGTCTGGGAAATGGTTTCAGTGACATCTACAGTCATGTGATCTCCTAAAAATAAGCAAATAAAAAACTAAAGCCATTATAGCTTTAGTTCTTTAGATAATTCACGTTGAAAACCCGACTAAATTGATTGAAATTTGCAAAGTATCAACAAAATGCTGCGCTGCACTGGCTGTAGCATGAGCAAAACTAGATCAGGTATTTAAAATAACTATAGTTTGGATGATTTTCGACATACACATAATTCTGTTTTTGATAAAAATGCGCTGCCGATTTGGTATCAGTGTTTAAACACAACGCCGAAAAATTAGCACGTGCTTTTTTCTCTAAATGTTGCAAGAGCTGTTTGCCTACGCCATGTTTACGATAATTTGGCAAAACATAAAAACGACGTACACGTCCAATACGACTTTCAATATCTTGCTCATTCCATTGCTGGTTTAAGCCACCACATGCAACCAATTGATCACCATCGTAAACAAACAATAAAAACTCACCAGGCTGATTAAAGCGGTTTTTACCACTTTCCCATTCTTCAATTAAACGATGGACAAAATCAAAGCCTTCTTGAGCAGCATGTTTGGCCAAAGTCTGAATTTGCGTTGGTAACTCTTGTGCTTCTTTAATTTCGATGTTCATCTAACCTTCCTGATAACTCTGCTAAACCCCTATTTTTCATCAATAACATTCATTCAGCTGAATTTTATTCATGAAACTACAGCAATCCTGAGCATTGGTGTAAACTTAGCGTTTTTAATTTTGACTGTGATTTAAAGACATGGCAACTGTTGACCTTTTTGCAATTGGTAATGCATTAATTGACCAAGAATTTCAAGTCTCGGATGACTTTCTCATTCAACATAGCTTGCAAAAAGGTACTATGCAATTAACCGATGGTGAAACACAAGCAAATTTATACAACAACTTAATTAAAACACAAAGACATAAAGGCCAAGCTTCGGGTGGTTCTGCCGCAAATACCACCGTTGCATTTAGTGCTTTAGGTGGTCAAGCCTTCTATGCCTGCCGTGTTGGTAACGATGAATTGGGTGATATTTACCTCAAAGGCTTAAATGAAGCAGGTATTCACACCACAACCAAATCGGTCAGTGAAGGCGTTACAGGGACTTGTATGGTACTTGTGAGTGATGATTCTGAACGTACCATGCATACTTACTTGGGCATTACCGCAGAACTTTCTGCTACACAAATTGATTTTGAGCCACTTAAAACAGCAAAATGGCTTTATATCGAAGGTTATTTATCTACTAGTGATACTGCACGTGCTGCGGTAAAACAAGCGCGTGAAATTGCCAAAGCCAATCAGGTTAAAATTGCACTGACTTTATCTGATCCTGCCATGGTGCAATATGCGCGTGAAGGTTTGGATGAATTACTAGATGATGGTGTGGATTTGATCTTCTGTAACCAGCAAGAAGCCATGATGTACACAGGAACGGAAACGGCTGAAGCGGCATTAGAACAACTAAAACAAAAAAGCAAATACATTGTCATTACATTGAGCGCACAAGGTGCCCTAATTTATGATGGCAACAACGCTTTTTCTGTACCAGGTCGTCAAGTCACTGCTGTTGATGCCAACGGTGCGGGTGATGCCTTTGCAGGTTCATTCCTGTATGCACTCAATGCAGGCTTAGGTTTCCAAACTGCAGCTCAACTTGCCATTCTGATTTCAAGTGAAGTGGTTTCTCAATTCGGCCCTCGTCTTGCGGTAGAAGATTACGCTAAACTTTTGCATAGCATTCAAAAGGAATCTGCATAATGAATAAAATTTGTATGATGGAAGACATTCCTGAGCGTGAAGCACGTGCCTACGAAATGCCAAATGGTGACACAATTTTTATCACCCAACGTGATGGCATGTATTACGCTTACCAAAACGTCTGCCCACACCTACAAGTGGAATTAGAATTTTTAGAAAACCAGTTCTTAGACCGCGACCAAGAATATATCGAATGCTCAACGCATGGTGCATTGTTTATGGTTGAAACAGGTGAATGTATTTCTGGCCCATGTTTAGGTCAATCACTTGAGAAAGTTGAGATCAGCGTTCATTCAGATGGTGGGATTTACTTGATCAACGACTAACTTTTTTGCAACTTTCAGACAGAAGCGAAAAGTTCCAAATCTTAGCTCTATACAAAACCAGATCATTTATCTATGCTCTCTAAGCAGAGTTAGATCAATGATCTGCATCTAATAACATCACCTATAAATATTTCAACACGTGAGTTTAGCGCATGCATGAGTTTTTATCTGATTTGAACTTAATGCCCTTTCATCTCAGCCTAGTTGTTTTATTGCTACTCAGCACTGTCGAAACGATTGGTTATTACTTTAATTTTCGCCCAAGTCAGTTGCTCAAACGTGCATTTTCACAACGAATTACAGAATCACCACTTTTAGATGTTAAATTTTCTAAAGTACTGATTTTTGTTTTTTTACTGATGAATTTCAGTGTTGCAGGATATTTTTTACAGTTTTTGATTTACTCACAACAACAACATTTCGTTCCTGCTTATTACATTATTATTCCAGCGTTTATTATTGCCATCTTTTTTACAGTCTTCATGATTCACTGTTTAGACCAAGTGATTAAGCCCAAATATAGCGTGCGCCAAGTCGATTTACTCGGACGTTTAGCCACAATTTCCAGTGGTAATGCCCGTCCTGGTTTTTCTGCACAAGCACGTGTACGTGATGAGTTTGGGCAACTGCATTATGTGCAGGTTGAACCTGAATTTGGTGAACTTGAATTTCAAGCTCAAATTATTATTGTGCGCAAAAAAAGATCTCACTATCTTGCCAAAAAAATTTCGGCATCAAATAACCTATTTAGCAATCAATAAGTTATTTTTTAAGATTTAAAACCAATCTTGCTGACCTAAGAAAGTTAAAATTTTTCACTCTATCTCAACGCAATCTGTTTATTTATAAATGATACACTTCATGTGATCTGAACAATATTTAAACAAACTTATTATGAAAAAATGCTATTTACGTTAGACTAAGCCAAAGACAAAGTACCACTACATTGTAGGGAAATAAAAAAAATGTGCGGAATCGTCATTAAACTTTAACAAATGAATGAGAATAATTATTAGCTGATAATATCTCTAATTTATTGTGGTTTTTAGATTGATTTTTATTCATAGCAATTTAGTCAGATTTGGAATTATTAATTACAAGTGTTCCTGTCAAGTTTAAAAAATACTAATTTCTCCCGTTTATTATCAGCAAAACACAAAAACAAACCACTGATTTATAATAAGTTAACAATATATTTTCATTTTAACTGTGCCAGCTATTTTTTTTTGTATGTTTTTGTTTAATAATATAAAACACAGTTTAAAAAATAGGCTTATAAAAGTGAGCTTAGTTCCTAAAGATTTAAATAGAAAAGTAGTTCGTGAACTCACGGTCATTTTAATAATTAAGGTCGTGCTGTTAATGGTCATCAAAAATATTTGGTTTGATGCCCCAACTATTCCTCAAAATTTTGATTCACAAGTTGCTGAGCGTATTGCTGGCAGTCCTTCCTCAATCAAGGAGACACGTTGATGATTTCTGAAAGCGTGGTCGATCTCTCGCGGTTCCAATTCGCAATGACCGCGATGTATCACTTTATTTTTGTTCCACTGACTTTAGGTCTGGCTTTTATTCTTGCCATTATGGAAACCACGTATGTGATTTCTGGTAAAGAAATTTATAAAGACATGACCAAATTCTGGGGAAAACTCTTCGGTATTAACTTTGCCTTAGGGGTAACCACTGGTTTAACCATGGAGTTCCAGTTTGGTACAAACTGGGCGTATTACTCACACTACGTGGGTGATATCTTTGGTGCACCACTCGCAATTGAAGGTTTAATGGCCTTCTTCTTAGAATCGACCTTCATTGGTTTATTCTTCTTTGGATGGGATCGCCTCTCCAAAGTGCAGCACTTATGTGTAACGTGGCTGGTTGCGCTTGGTTCTAATATGTCCGCTCTCTGGATTTTAGTTGCCAACGGCTGGATGCAGAACCCAGTGGGTTCTACCTTTAACTACGAAACCATGCGTATGGAATTGGTTGACTTCGGGGCGTTAATTTTAAACCCTGTTGCGCAAGTTAAATTCGTACACACTGTTTCTGCAGGTTATGTAACGGGTGCTATTTTCGTTTTAGCGATTTCAAGTTATTACTTATTGAAAAAGCAAGACTTGCCATTTGCGCGTCGTTCATTCGCTATTGCAGCAATTTTCGGTTTAGCTTCTACTTTATCTGTAATTCTACTTGGTGATGAATCAGGTTATGAATTAGGTGATGTTCAAAAAACCAAACTCGCAGCAATTGAAGCAGAATGGGATACTCACCCTGCTCCTGCAGCGTTCACTTTATTTGGTATTCCAAACAAAGAAACGCAAACGACAGATTACGCAGTTAAAATTCCTTATGTAATGGGGATTATTGCAACGCGTTCTATCACCGAAGAAGTGACTGGTATTAAAGACCTGATCGCAAACCACGAAGTTCGTATTCGTAACGGTATGGTTGCTTATCAACAACTTGAGCAATTACGTGCGGGCGACCAATCTCCTGAACTTAAAGCTGCATTTGAGCAAACTCAAACCGATTTGGGTTATGGTTTATTGTTGAAAAAATACACGCCAAACGTAGTAGATGCGACTGACGAACAAATTAAAATGGCTGCTGCGGATACTATTCCACACGTACCAAGTTTGTTCTGGGCATTCCGTGCCATGGTAGCTTCTGGTTTCTTAATGCTGTTGTTATTCGCACTTGCAACTTTTGCAGTGGCTAAACGCAACGCAGAAAGTAAACCTTGGTTATTAAAATTTGCGTTATTCTCATTACCATTACCTTGGATTGCAGCGCAAACAGGTTGGTATGTAGCAGAAGTTGGTCGTCAACCATGGACAATTGGTGAAGTACTTCCAACACACTTGTCTGCATCTTCACTCAGCACTGGCGACGTATGGGGCTCAATCATTGCATTGGCAACGTTCTATACCGTTTTGCTGATTATTGAAATGTACTTGATGATCAAATTCTCACGTCTAGGCCCAAGCTCGCTTCATACTGGTAAATACCACTTCGAGAAAATTGAAGCTGCGAAAAAAGCCAATGAGGAGGCTTAAGCATGATCGAATATGAATTACTCAAAATCATTTGGTGGGTGTTAGTGGGTGTATTACTCATTGGCTTTGCCCTCACCGATGGCTTCGACATGGGCTCAATGGCGATCATGCCATTTGTAGGTAAAAATGACGAAGAACGCCGTGCTGCAATCAACACGATTGCACCGCACTGGGATGGTAACCAAGTTTGGTTCATTACAGCGGGTGGTGCGTTATTTGCTGCTTGGCCAATGGTATATGCAACAGCATTCTCAGGCATGTATTGGGCACTGCTCTTAGTTCTGTTTGCCCTATTCCTGCGCCCAGTTGGTTTTGACTACCGCTCAAAACTTGAAAACACCAAATGGCGTACATCTTGGGACTGGGGTTTGGCTGTAGGTGGTGCAGTTCCTGCATTAGTGTTCGGTGTTGCGTTTGGTAATATGTTCCTTGGCGTACCATTTACCCTAGACGAAACTGTACGTTCAACATATACAGGCAGCTTCTTTGCATTATTAAACCCATTCGCTTTAGTGTGTGGTTTAGTCAGCTTGTCTATGCTTTGCGCGCATGGTGGTGCATGGTTAATGCTGCGTACCGATGGTGACTTACGTGCACGCTCTGCAAAAGCAACGCAAATCATGGGCATTGTGTTCCTTGTGTGTTTCTTGGGTGCAGGCGCATGGCTATACTTCGGTGGTATCGAAGGTTATACCCTAGTCACTCCATACGACACGAACGGCGTAGCAAACCCATTGGCTAAAGAAGTTTTAACCAATGCAAACCCAGGTTGGATGAACAACTACTCAGCGTACCCTATTACCATGATTGCACCAATTATGGGCATCTTGGGCGGTATTTTGATTATTCTTGCAGCAGGTAAAAACAAAGCTGGTTTAAGTTTCACAGGTTCATCTTTAGCGGTGATCGGTGCGATTTTAACTGCAGGTTTTGCATTGTTCCCATTCTTAATGCCATCAAGCCTCAACCCAGTTGCAAGCTTGACCATGTGGGATGCGGTATCAAGTAAAAACACATTAACTGTAATGACTGTTGCAGCATGTATCTTCGTACCAATTATTTTGCTATACACCACTTGGTGTTACTACAAAATGTGGGGCGTTATCACCAACAAGCACATTAAAGAGAATTCACACAGCCTTTACTAAGGCTGTGTCTAAGGAGAATAAATTATGTGGTACTTTGCATGGATTCTCGGTATTCTGATGGCATGCTTTGCAGGTGTCTTGAGTGCCCTGTATATTGAATCTCATCAAGACCTTGACGAGGAATAATTAGATGACAGACACTGCAGTGAACGCTGAAACAACAGTTCAAAAACCGAACAAGATTGCGATGGTTATTTCATGTTTATTGGCATTCCCACTCGCAGCTGTACTGCTTCTTCATCCAGCAGCAATGCTGGATGCCAACGGTGAATATAGCCACCGTGCCATGATGTTTATTATGATTGGTATTTCAGGTGGCTTTGTACACGGTGTTGGTTTTATTCCACGCTTCTGGTTTTGGAAATGGTTATTTAGCCCATTTGTGGCTTGGCCATTGATGATTTGGGGTTATTACACTTGGTTCCTTTAATGAAGTGTAAATAAGTTCCTTAAAAAGAGCGCGATATGCGCTCTTTTTTATTGGCCTAATTTTAGGAGCCGCAGATCATTCCTTGCATCTTCATTATAAAAAACAGCGTACAAAATTTTGAAACGCACAATCTAAAAGATGAACTAATCTCAAAATTCAGGTATTAAAAAGCCAAACGCTGGTGTTTGGCTTCTTTCTCAACAATATTTTTATAACTATCGATGACAATACGTCTTGCTTAAAGCATATTGTTATTTTGGCTCAATGGGTGCAAACGGTGCAACCACATCGGCATTTTGCGCACGATGACGCATGAAATGATCCATCAACACAATCGCAAGCATAGCTTCTGCAATTGGCGTTGCACGCACACCTACGCAAGGATCATGGCGTCCTTTGGTCAGTACGTCTGTATCTTCACGGTTTAAATTAATGGTTTTGCCTGGCGTGGTAATACTGGCTGTTGGTTTTAAAGCAATCGCAACACGAATATCTTGACCACTAGAAATACCGCCTAAAATACCGCCTGCATGGTTCGCCAAAAAGCCGTCAGTGGTCAGTTCATCACGGGTTTCATGCCCAAACTGCGCTGCCACTGCAAAACCATCTCCAATTTCAACGCCTTTCACAGCATTGATAGACATCATGGCATGGGCAATATCGGCATCTAAACGATCAAAAACAGGTTCGCCCCAACCCACAGGCACTTTTTCAGCTACAATTTCCAGTTTTGCACCACAGCTTGTACCCTGTTCACGCAAAGACGTTACCAATGCTTCAAAACGTGGTACAGCATCGGCATCGCCACAGAAAAATGGATTATTTGGTACTTCGTTCCAATCTAGCTTTTCAGCTTTTTCTGTGCCAATTTGCGTGACGTGACCACGAATCACAATTCCAAATTTTTCGAACAGGTATTTTTTTGCAATTGCACCTGCTGCAACGCGCATTGCTGTTTCACGTGCGCTTGAACGTCCACCACCACGATAATCGCGGAAACCATACTTTTGCGTATAGGTATAGTCTGCATGCCCGGGGCGGAAAGTCTGTGCAATATTGCCGTAGTCTTTCGACTTTTGGTCGGTATTACGAATAAGTAAACCAATTGAAGTTCCAGTGGTTTTACCTTCAAAAACACCTGAAATAATTTCAACTTCATCGGGTTCTTTACGCTGTGTCGCAAACTTAGACGTACCCGGTTTACGGCGATCCAAATCTTTTTGTAAATCTTCTGCAGACAGTTCAATCCCCGGTGGCACGCCATCGACAATCGCCATCAGACCTACGCCATGAGATTCACCACAAGTCGTTACACGGAAAAGTTGCCCTATACTATTACCTGCCACGTCCAACGACTCCTTATGCTTGAACAGATTGAATAAATAAATCGCGATATTGACGGCATTGTGCTGCAGTCAATGCAAAAATACCTGAACCACCTTTTTGGAATTTTAACCAGTGCAAATCAACCGTGTTGAAATTCTGTTTCATCGCCCATTCAGAATTACCTACTTCAATCACAATCAGACCATCTTCAGTTAAGTAATCTGCCGCCTGCGCCAACATTTTACGGACTAAATCTAAGCCGTCTTGCCCTGCTGCCAATGCCAATTCTGGCTCATGATGGAATTCTTCAGGTAAATCTGCCATATCTTCCGCATCAACATACGGCGGGTTAGATACGATTAAATCATACTGATTTTCGGCTGGGATTTTGGCGAATAAATCAGACTCAAGCAACGCCACTTGGTATTGTTTGTTGTGATGTTCACAGTTAATTTGTGCGACTTCCAAAGCATCTTTTGAAATGTCAGTTGCATCGACTTCAGCATCTGGAAAAGCATAAGCCAAAGCAATCGCAATACAACCTGAACCCGTACACATATCTAAAATACGTTGTGGTGTTTTTGGTGCAGAATTAGCAGGTAAATTATTATCTGCTTCACGCATTTGACCATTTTCATCTAGACAATATGGCGCAAAACGATTTTCAATTAGTTCTGCAATAGGTGAACGTGGAATTAGAACACGCTCATCGACATAAAATGGTTTTCCGAAGAAATACGCCAAGTTTAATAAGTAAGAAGTTGGTACTTTTTCATTGATACGACGTTCGAGCAAGCTTAAAAATTCAGCTGCTTCGCTCGGCAATAATTTTGCATCTAAAATTTCAGCGTCTGCATTCCAGTCTAAAGACAAAGTTTGTAACACCAATGCAGAACTTTCTGCAAAATAATCTTCTGTACCTTGACCTAAATGTGCATCGTATTGACGTAGTGCTGTAACCCCAAAGCGAATAAAATCACGAATGGTTGATAGGTTTTCAGCAGCTTCCTGCAAATGTTCAGGGCTAATTGTCGGTCGATCCACTTAAGGCGCTCCAAGGTCTAATTATAAAACGCTTTATAATACCCTGTTTTACTCGGTTTTATAATGTTTAAGCGCATTTCAGACAATTATTTTAAGCTGCGACTTGGCTATTTAATGCCTACAAATTGACCTTGATAATAATCCGCACGTTCTACTGTCTGTGCCAATACACATTGACGACGTTGCATTTCTGCAAAATTGGTTTTGCCCGATAAATAGCAACGCTGTTTCACGCGATTTTCCCAAAGTTGATGCTGTTGTTGAATATTACTGGCATTGCCTGCGCTGCGTTTTACATAGGCTTTATAGTGTTTTTTGAGTCGTTTGGTTTGTGCTTTTTGCTCAGTTTTAATACATTTTTGCGATTGGGAAATTTTGCCATAACTATTGTTCATACATTGCGTATAGCCTTGTGAAACGCCATTCGCCCAAACTTGAGCTGTACCCAAAGTCAGCATCCCCAATAGTGTAAATATCCAAACTTTCATATTTTCCCCTGAGCGCAGTCTGTTTTTAAAGCGCGGTAAATTTTCAATATTTTATAATTTTACAAAACCCAAATTGCTGCATTGATGCTACAAGATTCAGGTTAAAAAGCATATAGTCAATCCCCTGCTTTTTATGATTCAGTCTATGATAAATGCACAACAATCATTGAAAAATGTGACAATATCCCAATAATTGAATTACTCATTTTATAGATGAAACTTTCAGCCTTATGAGCTACAAACACAATAATTTGATGGCCATGCGCCAAAGCTATTGGAACGACAACCACTCCGAAGCAGTCTTGATTGAAAAACAATTTTTTCAGCAAATTTTGATTGAAAACGGCATTTTTGAAAATTCGTCATTAGATGATGCCAAATATCTATTTTTTAGTTTGCCCAGCGTGATTATTGTTAAGGGATATGCGCATGGTTTTTTACACGATTCTGTAAAATTGATGATTCTCAAATTTATCCAAGACAACAAAGCGCAATTGATGAAAAAAGCCGAAACCAAAGTGCAATATCGGATGTAAAAGTACTTTTAAGCAGTTTTTCATACTTTTTTCACGAGGAAACTCGTCGTTCAGCAAGTTGAACTTTTTTAATACGTTAAGACGCGCTAATATCCGTTACAATCTAATTTTCCTGCGTATTGCTGATTTAAGGATTGATTTTAATGTCAGATCAGAACGATAAGCTTAAACAACTCAAGACTTCCTCTATGGATCGACGCTTATCCATCGCAAAGGCATCTTTACTTGCAGGAACACGATGGGCAGCCTCGAATGCCACCTCTATGTTTTCAAGCGAAGAAGAAAAAGAACGTAAACGAAAAAAAGCCATGAAAGAACAAGCCGATTACTTGGTGGCTGAAATTGGCAAACTCAAAGGCTCTATCGTGAAGATTGGGCAAATGATGGCGCTGTACGGCGAACATTTTTTACCTGAAGAAATTACGCAAGCACTCAACACGCTGAATAACCAGACTGTCGCATTGGCATGGCCTGCAATTAAACAGCAATTACAGGCACAGTTAGGTGCCAAACTTGATGATCTCACCATTGATCATGAGCCATTAGGTACAGCCTCTTTGGCTCAAGTTCACCGCGCGACCCGCAAGTCGGATGGTTTGGAGTTGGTATTAAAAATCCAATATCCAGGCGTAGCAGATGCGATTGACTCAGACATGAGCCTATTTAGAAATATGCTCAAATTGACACGCATGGTGCCGCAAACCCGTGAATTTGATCAGTGGTTTGATGAAGTGCGTGAAATGATGCATCGTGAAGTCAACTATCAAATTGAAGCGGAAACGACACGTCGTTTTGCTGCCCGTTTAAAAGATGATCCGCGCTACATTGTGCCGCAAATTGTGGATGAATACTGTAGCGACCAAGTGCTGTGTATGACCTTTGAACGTGGCGTACCGATTAACAGCCCTGTCATGCTCTCATTACCTCAAGAACGCCGTAACCAATTAGGCGAAGCCTCTTTAGAAATTGCTGTGCGTGAAGTATTTGAATGGGGCGAAATGCAGACTGACCCGAACTTTGGCAACTACTTAGTTCGCTTAGGTAATGGTGAAGATATTCACGATAAAATTGTACTGCTCGACTTTGGTGCTATTCGTCAATTTGATCAACACTTGCTGACTGTGGCGCGTAATTTGATCAAGGCGGGTTATTACCACGACCCACAAATGATGGTGAATGCCATGACGGGTTATGAGTTTTTTGACAGCATCCCTGAAAGCATTAAACCTGACATGGCAAAAGTGTTTCTATTGGCAACCGAAGCCTTTAGTCACTTAGACAATAACCGCGATTTACCTGCAGGCGTGATGGATGAACAATCGCGCTATGACTGGAAAAAAAGTCAGCTGCATAGCCGTGTCATGCAACAAGCATCTAAATCGATGGCTTCGCGTTACTTTAGTGTGCCGCCTAAAGAATTTATGTTTATTAGCCGTAAATTTATTGGTGCCTACACCTTTATGACCGTGATTGATGCGAAAACCAATGTCCGCAAAATGATTCAAAAGTTTATTTAAGTCCCAACTTTTATTTCTTTGATCAAAGCTGTTATATAGACCTAAATGATTGTTGCCCACTCGATGCAATTGTCATTTAGGTCAATTTATTTTAAAAGCGTAGATTTCTATAAAATTAATAATCTATAAAAATCCACATATTAGTCCAGTTATAAGAAAATTTTTACCGTTTATCTTTGACAATTCTGCATGTCAGCAATGACATAGTTTTTTTATAGTCTGCATGTCAGCATAAAAAACAAGCATTCTCTGTGTAGGACAACACAATCATGAGTCAAATGATAAACAAAGCCCAAGGATTCGGCTTAGCGCTACTCACTAAAATGGCATCGAGTGATCTGCTCGATCAATTCAAATTACGCAAATGGGTTGAACAATCTCTATATCACTCAGCCAAAGCAGGTTTTAAAACCTTTGAAACCACTCAAAAAAATTTTAAAAGCACACAAAAATTACCGCAACAACGACTGACACGTCAATCCAAAGATTTATTTGATTTGTCATTGAGTGAAGAACAGCAAATGCTGGTCGATGCCATGCAGCAATTTGCTACAGAAGTGATCTATCCATTGGCACATCAGGCAGATCATGATGCGAAATTCCCACAAGTATTATGGCAATACAGCACAGATTTAGGTTTGAACACCTATGCTCTGCCCGAAGCTTTAGGCGGTGTTGCCACTGAACAAAATATTGTCAGCCATATTTTAATTGCCGAACAATTGGCACGTGGTGACTTTGGCTTAACCGCAGGATTACTTTCCACATTTGGCGTAATGAATGCCATAACTCGCTGGGGTTCAGAACAGGTTCAAAATCAGTATTTATCTGCGTTTTCCGAAACAGACGCGAACCATCCAACGCCACTTCAAGCCACTTTTGCGATTCAGGAAAATACTGCTGCGTTTAATCCGTATCAGCTAAAAACCAAAGCGACTTTGCAAAATGGACAGTACCTAATTACAGGTGAAAAAACGCTGGTGATTTTGGCCGAAACAGCAGATTTATTTTTGGTTAGTGCAGAGCTAAATGGTCAAGCCGATGTGTTCATAGTGCAACGTGATGCTTCTATTCAATTTAAAGCAGCGCCTGCAATGGGCTTAAAAGCCTGCGAAACCGCGACTTTAAAGTTTAATCAGACACCTGCAGCACGTTTAGGCACAGATGATTTTGATTACAGCGCATTTTTAGATTTAGGTAATCTCATGTGGTGCGCCATGGCAGTTGGTTGCTGTGAAGCAGTGAAAAGTTATTGTATTCGCTATGCCAATGAGCGCACTGCATTTGGCGAACCAATTTCACATCGTCAAAGTGTGGCTTTTATGATTGCAGATATGGCCATTGAAATTGAAGCCATGCGCATGCTGTTGCTGAATGCAGCGAGTCTTGCCGAATCGGGTAAAAACTTTCATCGAGAAGCATATTTAGCACGTCTGCTCTGTGCAGAAAAATCTATGCAAATTGCCACCAATGGCGTGCAAATTTTAGGTGGTCATGGCTTTACCAAAGAACATCCTGTAGAGCGTTGGTATCGTGATTTACGTGCGACTGCAATTATGCATTCAGGCTTGCATGCTTAATCTCACACCATCAATAAACGATAGCCAGCTAGAAAAATAAGGAATACATCCATGAATTTACAAAATCCAAAAAAATTCAAAATGTTGGTCGATCAGGCACATGAAGTTGCTTTAAATGTATTACGTCCCATTTCAAGGAAATATGATAAAGCCGAACACGCCTACCCGAAAGAATTAGACATGCTTGCCGCCTTAGTTGATGGTATGAACCAAGCGGGCGATGGCATGAATGCAGGTGCAGCAGTCAACAAACGTGGTGACACATCTACAGGTAACAAAAATGGCGTAAATATGTCTACCGCACTGAGTATTGTCGAAATGTGTTATGGCGATACAGGTTTATTACTCAGTATGCCACGCCAAGGTTTAGGTAATTCTGCGATTGCTGCGGTGGCCAATGAAGAACAATTACCACGCTTTAATGGTGTTTGGGCAGCCATGGCAATTACCGAACCCAACTGTGGTTCTGACTCTGCGGCTATTCGTACCACTGCCACCAAAGTAGACAATGAATATATTTTAGGCTCTAGACTAGCAAAATGATTATGTTAGTCTAGAATCATGATAGAAAACAGTAAATTAAGTCACTACAAGATTAAAAAAATTATTCAATGCTTTTGTGTTGATATTCCTGCTTCCAAAACAGCCTTATTACTCAATTTAAATCGTAATACGATTAACTATTGGTACATGCTTTTTAGAGAAACTATCTATGATCATCAAACAGATTTAAGAGCTAAGTTTGTTGGTTCAATAGAAGTAGATGAAAGCTATTTTGGAGCGAAAAGGCAACGTGGGTTTCATGGAAAGTTAAAGCGTGGTCGTGGGACTCTAAAACAGCCAGTATTTGGAATATTCGAACGTAATGGGCGCGTCTATACTGAAATCGTACCTGACTGTAAAATGAAGACTTTACAAGAGGTTATCATTGGTAAAGTTTCACTTGAGAGTGTGATTTATAGTGATGGATGGCGTGGCTATAATGGTCTTGTTGATGTGGGTTATTCAAAGCATTTTAGGGTAAATCACGGAGCAAATGAGTTTGCTAGAGGAGAATGTCATATAAATGGAATAGAATCATTTTGGAGCTTTTGTAAAAGAAGGCTAGCAAAGTTTAACGGCATATCAAAAGAGTACTTTGATTATCATCTTAAAGAAACTGAATGGCGTTGGATGAGGGAACCTAATGAGTTAGCAACTGAGCTGTGGAACCTCATTAGGTAAAATTAAGTGTAAATCTGCTAGTCTAGAGCCTATTTTAAATGGTGAAAAGATTTTTGTGACCTCTGGTGACCGCGCCGATGCCGTTGTTGTGTGGGCAACCTTAGACAAAAAACTGGGACGTGCTGCGATCAAATCCTTTGTTGTGACTAAGGGCACACCTGGCATGACCGTGGAACGCTTAGAACATAAATTAGGGATTAAAGCCTCGGACACAGCAACAATTCGATTTGAAAATTGCCGTGTTCCTGCGAGCAACCTTTTAGGCAATACAGAAATTGATGTTGCCAAGGGGTTTGCAGGTGTGATGGAAACTTTTGATAACACTCGCCCTTTGGTGGCAGCTATGGCCGTTGGTTGTGCCAAAGCCGCTTTAGAGCGGATTAAGGAAATTTTTAAAGACCAATTAGATGCAAATTATGCCACGCCCTATTTACAGTGTTCACATATCGCAGCACAGATTTATCGGATGGAAGCAGAATGGGAAGCCGCACGTTTATTGATGCTCAAAGCAGCATGGATGGCAGACAATAAACAGCCTAACTCACGCGAAGCTTCTATTTCCAAAGCCAAAGCTGGTCGCGTGTGTAATGAAATCACGCTCAGGTGTGTCGAGTTAGCTGCATCGGTGGGTTATAACGAAGATGAGTTATTGGAAAAATGGGCACGTGATTCGAAAATTTTAGATATTTTTGAAGGTACGCAACAGATTCAGCTATTGATTATTGCCCGTCGTGAATTAGGTAAAAGTTCGAGTGAGCTCAAGTGATTTTATGATTTAAGGCATATAGTAAAGTAAGATAAAAGACAGATTTTCATAGAAATATTGCTATAAATTTCTGTCTTTTTCTATATAAATTAATCTTCAGGTGAAAAAATTGCGATATATCTTGCTAAAACCTCATCCAAAACATCTGCGTGCGAGGATTCTAAAAACCGCGCGTGTCTAGCTTCAAAATCTAAAGCTCTAGGTTGATCACAACGCACAATACCTGTAGTTTTCCCACCAATAAGCTCTACAGCGAAACCCATATTTCGTGCAAAGTTTCCACCAGAAGTAATAGGCAAAACAATCGGCATTTTAGTAATAAGATTAAATGACTTAGGTGAAATAACAAATACAGGTCGCTTACCTTGTTGTTCATGTCCAAGTGTTGGATCTAATGAAATCAAATAAATATCGCCTTGATTCATTAGATTTCTTCTCGCCCAACTGCTTTTACATCATGCCACGCATCTTGCTTTAATGCTAAAGCTTGATGCTCTTGCAGCAAGTCAGCCAATTTATAAGATGGCTTCGCTTTAGGTTCGACCACTAACTTACCATTCACAATGCTCAGAGAAACTTCCTTTCCCGCATCTAAACCTAAACTTTTTAATAATGTAGGCGGTACGGCAAGCATGACCGAACCACCTACTTTTCTCAAGTTTGTATGAATCATACCCACCTCAATATTATATAAATATATAACTTTATTATGCGCCAAAATGAGATGAAGTCAATTCATAGTAAGATGAGTGAAAATAGACATCTGGTATACATCTCAATCTTTCCTTTGAAAGATATATACAAAAGAAATATCAAAATGAATATTAAAAAATAATCTTAATAATTCAATCAATTATCCACCACACCAAATTTCTTAAAAATTCGTGCACGGCGTTTAGGCTGAATATTGGCTTTGTTTAAATTGCCTTGATAATGTTCAAATACACGTTTATCCATAATTTTAAACCACAAAGGTGGAATCATGGCAGGCAGCAACATGCTGGCATAACCGCTTGGTAATTCAGGCGCTTCATCAAAATGTCGCAAAGCCTGAAATGGTCGGGTTGGATAAGCATGATGATCGGAATGACGTTGTAATTGATACAAAAACAAATTGGTCACAATATTGTTATTATTCCAGCTGTGTTCAGGCATAGTGCGCTCATATTTGCCATGCGCATCTTTTTGTCTAAGCAAGCCATAATGTTCTATATAATTAATTATTTCAAACAGGCTAATGCCATAAAAAGCCTGTGTCGCCAAATACGGAATGATCCCAGTACCAAAACGCGCCAACAATGCAGCATGAAATGCCGCACTCATGCCCCAGCCTTGTAATAATTCATTGTCTTTCGACCAAAAACTTTTGCCTTTACGTTTTAAACGCTGAGTTTCAATTTGCAGTGCAGACTTAAACGAACCTTTTACCGTGCGGGGCCAAAACTCATAAAATGTTTCTCCCATACGTGAAGATGCAGGGTCTTCAGGTGTCGCAGCACGTTTATGATGCCCATACGGATGCTCAACCCGAAAATGGTTATATCCTGTTGGTGCTAAAGCCAAATGTGACAGTAAGTGATCTATTTTTGAAGATTTATGGCTGAGTTCATGCGCAGTATTGACAGCAATACCATTCACCATCCCCATGGAAATACCCAGAAAAATTTTATCGACTAACGAGGTTTGTGGCCGTCCAACCAAATAAGCTGCATAAATATTGGCGGTATATTGCAAAGGAATAAAACTTTTCACCAAACGCGAATAATACCGATCTTCCTCAAGTCGTTTCACATCTTCATTGCTTGGGTTATTGGCATCTTGACCAATTAAAGTATCAATTGTTGGAATAATCACATGCAATAATAAAGGGCCACCTAGAGCAAAAACTTTTTTCGCAGGCTTCGGAGCGAATTGATAACCCGCCAAAATCCCCATCCCCAATACAGGTAAAAATGGGCTGATCAACCATAAATAACGCTTTTTATCGAGTTGAGCCGCGCTTTTATAAGAAACATCCTGTTCCATCTCTTTAAGCAAATGAAGTGGTGCGTTCATCTTATTTTCTTCCTTCTACGCTGTTCTACCTATATATTTGAGGAAAGACACGAGAATGAACAGTTGCAGACGTCCAAAAAAGCTATGCAAAAGTCTTTGGCGCAAAAATGCGCTATATTGTCCTGAAATCACAGGTTTATTTTTTATAATGATTTATGCTTAAAATATGGATGCTTTAAGTAAAATTTTTGATGATATACATCTGCACCAATCAGAATATATCTATTTAAATCCTCAAGGAGATTGGTCATTTCAATATCGTGACCAAGGGGCAATGCTGGCTTATGTAGTACTACAAGGCTCGCTGCATATCCATTTATCTGCACAGACACACCTTCACATTGATGCAGGTGATATTGTCCTGATTCCATCGGGTTGCAGTCATTACGCAAGTGCAACTGCAGACACTCACTGGACAGAACACTTTGATATTTCGGATTTATTTCAAATTCAGTCACAGCAGTCAATAAATTTTGGCACGATAAATCACACACAAGCTGAAGACGCATTTATTTTGGTGATTCAATGCCACATGGACACCACCATGGCAAAACCGCTTTTAAGTGCCCTACCCGAATATCTGCATATTCCGCATATCATGTGCAGCACAGCGCCCGAGTGGTTACAAATTGGCTTGCAATTTTTAGCGGTGGAAAGTCATCAAATCCGACCGGGACGGGATAAAATATTAGATCACTTGGTCAGTATTTTACTGATTGAATGTGTGCGTGATTATATTTTTCAGCTTGATGACTCAAATAACTGGCTCGGCGCTTTGGCACATCCTGAACTTTCCAATGCGCTCGCAGCTATTCATGGTCAACCCGAAAAAGCATGGACGGTAGAAAGTTTGGCAGAACAATGTTGCATGTCACGTTCTAAATTTGCCAATTTGTTTAATCAGGTGATTGGTGAGCCGCCTTTGGCATACTTACAACAACATCGGCTACGCTTGGCATCGCATTATTTACAGCAAGGACAATTGTCGATTCAACAAATTGCCCATCGTGTCGGTTATTCTTCCGAAACCGCCTTTAGCCAAACTTTTAAAAAGCAATTCGAGCTAACACCTAGCCAGTATCGGCAGCAGTTTCAAAACAACAATGCAATCACGAAATGAACAGTTTAACGATCTAAAATCGCCAAAATTGCTTGTGCAGGGTCTTCGCTGTTATCGGACAATAATTGCTTATGCATAGTGATATGTTGCATCACTTGAATTTGTGCAGTTTCGATATAAATTAACTTTTCAATTTCTGCTGCCAAACGCTCTGGTGTTGCATCATCCTGAATTAATTCCTGAATAACCTTTTTACCTGCAATAATATTTGGCAATGAATAATAAGGAATTTTCACCAACAGTTTCGCAATCCAGTACGTAATGCGATTGAGCTTATAAAACGTAACCATTGGACGATGTAATAGCATCGCTTCTAACGTCGCCGTGCCTGAAGCCAGTGCAATCATATCGGACGCATTCATTACCTGACGACCAATTTTGGATTCTGTGCCACGATTTTCCATCAATTGCACTTTGTCTTGTAATGCACTCGGATAAGACTGCAGTAACGCTTCAATTTGTTGTTTACGTGCATCATTAATTGCAGGAATTAAAAACTTAAACTGCGGATATTTTTGCGTCAAAATATAAGCCGCATCTAAAACTAACGGCCCTAAACGCTCAATTTCACCACGTCGGCTACCAGGCAATAACGCAATATGTTGTTGCTGTTGGTCTAAACCCAATTCTTGTTTTGCTGCAGCAATTGGATTTTCCAACGGCAACTGACTCGCCAAAGGATGTCCGACAAAGGCTGCAGGCACATCCCATTTTTTAAAAAAGGCTTTTTCAAACGGAAATAAACACAGTACCAAATCTATACTGGCTTTAATGCCATGTACCCGACCTTGTCGCCATGCCCATACCGAAGGACTGACATATTGCACGGTTTTAATCGGCAAGTTTTTCTGTTTTAAGCTTTTGGCAAGACGTAAATTAAAATCAGGCGCATCAACTCCGACAAAGACATCGACGGGATGTTGAGTCCACTTTTCGACCAAACCATCCCGTACTGCAAAGAGTTTTTTCAAATCTTTCAGCACTTCAACAATGCCCATTACCGATAAAATATCCATCGGATAATAACTTTTAAAACCTTCCGCAATCATTTGTGGGCCACCAATGCCTTCAAACTCTGCATCAATGCCTTGCTCACGAAAACGTCGCATGAGTTGTGCCCCTAAAGTATCACCCGATACTTCTCCCACAACGATACCTATTTTAAGTTTCCGATTTTGCAAGCGTTTTATCCTCTAAATTTTAATTGATATGAATTTTCGCATTTTAGCATAGCCTCTGTATTTTGTAAGAAACAGAAAGTAAGCCGTGGCTTGAATCTGCAATCTTTTGCGCTGGTTTTCCACATTGACTATATCTGTTTTAAGAATAAGTAAATCACTAATCAAGACAACAGCTTATTGCCAAAAGTCATAATATATTCACGTTTTTTGACTTCGGCATATCTTCATGGTTGGTCCTTTAGAGTTTATTTTGGCAGGTGTATTGGTCGGCTTCTGCGTAGGTGTGACTGGCGTGGGTGGCGGCTCACTGATGACTCCCATTCTGATCAGCTTGTTTAAAATTGAACCGCATATCGCAATTGGAACAGACCTACTTTATGCCGCTATTTCAAAGTTCTGCGGTTCATTGGTTCATGCCAAAAAAATGAATATTGTATGGCCCATTGTGATTTGGCTTGCGGTGGGCAGTATCCCTGCTTCATTTGCGACCCACTGGGTTTTAGAGAATTATTTAAGCCAATCTACCCATTACAAAATGGTACTGACCGTGGTACTGGGCTTTATGTTGACCTTAACTGGCATCTCAATTGTGTTTCGCAGTCAAATTGAAACGTTTTTTAATAAATACCGTAAACAAGAATTGCCCGATATGACCCAAGACCTTGAAAAGGTCAAACTACAGGCTGCAGATAAGCGTGCCCTCATTGTAATTATGGGAGTTGTACTGGGTGTATTTGTCACACTTTCTTCAGTGGGTGCAGGTGCTTTTGGCATCATGGCATTGGTGCTGATGTTCCCGAATCTACCGATGATTCGTATTATCGGTTCAGATGTCGTGCATGCCGTCTTACTTACCCTAGTTGCAGGCTTAGGTCACATGAGTTCAGGCAATGTCGACTTTCACCTATTGGTTTGGTTGTTGGTTGGCTCGATTCCTGCAATTGTGGTGGGAACTTTAGTCAGTTCACGTTTACCTGAAAAAGTGATTCGTAAAGTTTTAGGTATTACCTTATTTATTATCGGGATTAACTTTATGGTCAATCCTGTGAAATCAAAACCTATCAGCACACCAGAAACTGCAACAGCAGTTTCTGAGGCACAAGCCAGCCAATAATGAATGCTTTATCTGACAGGATTTTGCTAAAACAGACCGTTTAATTTATCTACCCGATTCATCACTTATTTTTTAAAGAAGTATTCATCTTTTTATAACAAAATACAGTGAAATTCATGTTATATTCAGACTATTAAACAATCTTTTGTATGATCAAACCAGTGACGGCAATGAATACTTTACAGTCTAATCCTCTTACACAATCAGACATCGATGACGTGAATATTGAAAGTATTCAGCCACTCGTGACTCCTGCAGAATTAAAAACTGAGTTACCTTTGACTGAAAATGCTTATCAAACCGTTCTTCGTGGTCGTGAAACAATCCGCAATATTTTAGATGGTAAAGACAAGCGTCTATTTGTGGTGATTGGTCCATGTTCTATTCATGACCCTGCTGCTGCACATGAATATGCAGATCGTTTAAAAGTATTAAGCGAAAAAGTAAAAGATTCTCTTTATATTGTGATGCGTGTTTATTTTGAAAAACCACGTACTACAGTGGGCTGGAAAGGCTTAATTAACGATCCAGACATGAATGACTCTTTTAACATTGAAAAAGGCTTGCGTCTTGGTCGTAAACTTTTACTTGAGTTAAATGAAAAAGGTTTGCCATGTGCGACTGAAGCACTTGATCCAAACTCTCCGCAGTATTATCAAGATTTAATTTCTTGGTCTGCAATTGGTGCACGCACTACAGAAAGCCAAACGCACCGTGAAATGTCATCTGGTCTTTCTTCTCCAGTCGGCTTTAAAAATGGTACAGATGGCGGCTTAACAGTTGCTACCAATGCCATGCAGTCGGTAAAACACGGTCACAGCTTCTTGGGTCTTAATGATCAAGGTCAGGTTTCAGTAATTCGTACTAGCGGTAACCCGTATGCACACGTGGTTTTACGTGGTGGTAATGGCAAGCCTAACTACGATGCAGGCTCTGTTGCAGATGCTGAAAATGCATTAAACAAAGCCAAAGTCAGCACCAAAATCATGATTGACACCAGCCATGCTAACTCAAACAAAGACCCATTCTTACAGCCATTGGTATTAAAAAATATCACTGAGCAAATTTTAGATGGCAATAAGTCTATTGTTGGGATTATGGTCGAAAGTCACCTGAAAGGTGGTCGTCAAGATATTCCTGAAAACTTATGCGATTTAGAGTATGGTAAGTCTGTGACTGACGGTTGTATCGACTGGGATACCACTGAAAAAGCATTGCTTGAAATGCATGAAGCATTAAAAGACGTTTTAGTGAATCGTTAAGATTTAAAAACGCCATCTTCATGATGGCGTTTCTATTTGTAGCATAGGAAATTCTGCGCGCATGAATGACATTGAAACCCAACTTAGCCAAATTAAAAATTTCCAGTTCATTCATGAGCGTTTGTTTTCTTCAGGTCAGCCTACGGCTGAAGAATTAAAACAAATTAAAGAATATGGTATTGGCACTGTCATTAATTTGGCTGAAAGTGATGCGGAACACGCCCTTCCCCATGAAGACAAAATTTGTCTGGATGTTGGACTAAACTATATTCAACTGCCAATTTCATGGGAAACACCATCCTCTGATCAATGTTTATTATTGCTCGATTTGGTCAATCATTTATTAGAAAGCCAAATGGTGTGGGTACATTGCAGCAATAACAACCACGTCAGTAGTTTAATGTATTTGCATCGTCAATATTTTATGGATGTGGATATTGCAACGGCTCAAGACTTTTTACATGATATCTGGAAACCCAATGAAACTTGGACAGGCTTAATTCACGCCGTTTCTTTGCAATTACAAGGTCGTAAAGCCACGCAAGATTTACAACAAGCTTTAGAATCTGCTGAACTTTCTTAATTCAGCAGATTGTATAGATAAAATTCTAACGCGATTATTTTGTATGAGAAATCAATACAATCGCTGTTGCTAAAATACCTTCCTGACGCCCAGTAAAACCTAATTTTTCAGTGGTTGTCGCTTTGATACTGATTTGTGTGACCTCTACATCCAATACATCAGCGACACTTTGGCGCATTTCTAGCGTATGCGGTGCAAGTTTAGGACGTTCGCACGCCACAGTAATATCGGCGTTATTCAGTTTATAGCCACGGTCTAAAATGAGTTGATAAACCTGTTTAAGCAATACCCGACTATCTGCACCTTTATAATTTGGATCGGTATCTGGAAAATGCTGCCCAATATCCCCCAGCGCCAAAGCACCTAATAATGCATCGCATAGTGCATGCAGCACTACATCACCATCTGAGTGTGCTTTTAAACCTTGTGTATGAGGAATTTGAACACCTGCAAGCGTCACAAAATCTCCCGCTTCAAAGGCATGAACATCTAATCCTTGTCCAATACGAATCTGTGCAACCATGTTCAACTCCTGTAGAAATAAATCATTGAAATCTTGTATTCATACTTTCGATTTCGCTATATTAGACCTAGCGCAACATAGTGAAAGTATAAGCGATCATGCTGTTGAAATCTGAGATTCATCTTATCAAAAACTTAAGTACACTGCTGTTATTTGGCTGTTTATATTCATCTTTCTCTTATGCACAAGGGATTGATTGTAGATCTACACCCAATAAAAAGTTGGCGCAGGTGTGCACAGAAAATTTCTCAGAATTGCGTGAAAAATTAAGTGATCAACATTTAACAGCTTATTTGATGAGTGATGCGCCTATTCGCTTGTTAGAAGATACTCAGCAATTGTGGATCCAACGCTTACAGCAATGCAAAAGCTTAAATTGTTATACTCAGCAATTTGATTTTAGAATTGATCAACTGAATTTTTTCACTTCAATGAATCAAAGCATGACTCAACATTATTTAAAATATGAAAATGGTCAATTTGCTGCACAACCCGTACATTTACAAATTCATCAACTCAATAAAAACAGCATTAAAATTGAAGGTATTGCTTATCGCAATCCAAATAACCGCCTTGAAAGCCAAAGTATTGCCTTTTTAGCTTATACAACACCTGATCAAAAAAACAAAATCATCGACAATGAGCACGATTGCAGTTATGAGTTTAATTATTCTAAAGCAATCTTAAAAATTCAAACCAAACAAAAAGGTTGTGAACGCTTTGCGGGCATCTATCGTTTATACGATTAATGCTGAACAATAGATTGTATTAGACAGATTAAATGAGCAACCACAACACAATTGGCAAAGTTAATGCGGCGAATACGGTTTGCAAGCTAATAATTGAAGCCATTAAACGACTATCTCCCCCTAAAACTTGTGTAAGTACATAAGCTGCCGATGCAGTAGGTAAAGCAAAAAACAAGACTAAAATTTGCGACTCCAACACTGGAACATTTAAGGTCTGACAAATTAGCCATGCCAAAGCTGGCATAAATAACAAACGCCCAAATACGTTTAATGCCAATGCAAACACATCGCGTTGCAAGCCATTAAATTGCAATGCTGCTCCCACACACATTAATCCCAAAGGCAAACTGCAAAGGGCCATTTGACGAATAAAATGCTCTGCACCTTCCCACAAGGTCAGACCTGCTAAATTAAATAGACCACCAAGAATACAACCCAAAATTAATGGATTTTTCATCAATAACCACAGGATTTGCTTCGCCTGTAAAGCCTTAGTATCGCTTAAAGCCAACACTGATAACACATTCACCAATGGGATGCAGAACACCAAAATAATCGCGAACAGCGCCATGCCCTGCACCTGAAACAATGCTGCGACCAAAGCCAAACCAATATAAGTATTGAAACGTACCATGCTTTGCATATACACCCCAAAACGGACTGCGGGGGTTTTAAAATAGCCGCGCAATGCATATAACAAACAACTTACTAAAGCCACAACAAGCCCCACGACCAACAAAATCTGTGTGATTGATTTCGCTTCAATATTTGCTGTGGCGAGGTTTAAAAACAGCATGCTAGGAAATAAAATATAGTAATTTAACTTTTCTGCACCCTTCCAAAATGGCTCATCCAGCATACGTGATTGCTTAAGGAGATAACCCATTGCAATTAAGGCAATCAAAGGGAAAAGTGCAATAAAAATTAAATGGGTCATGGGGTGCTCTGTGTGTTACTGCTACGTTGTTGTTTTTGAATTATTCCTTAATAAGTAAAGTAAATTTATTGGATATTATAGAGATTGTTTTGTGTTTATCCTATTTGCTTAGGCTATTTTAAAATCGCAGACATGATAAAGATGATGATAGCAACTTACACTTACATCATCTTCCAGATAGATTCAGCATTAGCGATGGGTATGGATAGACATCACAATCCCCATACTCGCCAGCATGGAAATGACTGCCGTTCCACCATAACTCATGAGCGGTAATGGGTCACCGGTTACAGGTAAAATACCACTCACCATCCCAGAGTTTAAAAACACAAAGAAAAAGAAAGTAAGACCGACTGTGCCTGCATACAAACGCCCGAAATTATGGAAACAATTCATCCCAATCATCAAACAACGTAAAATAATGGCAGCAAACAAACTGAACAGTAAAAATACGCCAATAAAGCCAAACTCTTCGGCATAAGTCGACATAATAAAGTCAGTATGATGTTCAGGCAGATAACCCAAATGCGATTGCGTTCCCCCTAAATAACCTTTACCTGTAAAGCCGCCTGACCCAATGGCAATTTTGGATTGAATAATATTCCAGCCTGCCCCCAAGGCGTCCGACTCTGGGTCAAATAAGGTGAGTACCCTTTTCTTTTGGTATTCCTGCAAAAAGAACATCCAAAGCAACGGTGCTGCAACAGCCAATGCGGTGATTGCCCCTAAGATTAATCGCCATGACATGCCACTTAAAAATAGCGCAAAGACACCGGGAATAATCAAACCAATGTTTAAATCGGGTTGCAATGCCACCAAGACAAAAGGAATCATCATAATCACTAAAGCGACAATGATATGGATCAATTTAGGCGGGAAAGCACGACGCGAAAAATACCACGCCATCATCAATGGCATGGCAAATTTCATAAATTCACTGGGTTGCATACTGCCAATACCCGGCAAGCTGATCCAGCGTTTTGCCCCCATACGGGTTTCACCAATGACCAGAACCAAAGCTAGCATGATCACTGCAAAGATATAAAAATATGGACTGGCAGCTTGATATACCTTAGGTGGAATTTGCGCCAAAATAATCATGGCGATAAAGCCAATACCAAAACTGGTCGCTTGACGCAGCACCATCCCCATATCTTGCGCGGTGGCACTATATACCACCATTAAACCTAGAATCGCATTTAAAATCAGAAAACACAGCAACCATGGATCTAAATGTAATTTAGTCCAGCGTGAGGAATCATTTTTAATGCTTCTACCATCACGTAATGAGTGACGTAAAAAACGATACTGCTGCGATGGGTTCATGCGACTCGAAAATAATTTAAAATAGACAGGATGAACAATTATAGAAGTAAAGCGGCACAGAGTGAATCATTAAAGCTTAATCGTTAAAGATTCGAGTTTAACTCAATGTTTATCACACTAGATTTTTATCATCCACGTTGTTGTGAGGCTAAAATTAAACGCGCCAACTCTAAATCATCAGGATAGGTAATTTTAATATTATCTGAACGACCTTGCACTACATTTACAATTTGCCCTGCTGCTTCTAAAGCACTGGCCTCATCGGTAATCGTCAATTGCTGTTTTAATGCAGATTCAATGGCTGTTTTAAGCACATCAAGTTTTGCAATTTGCGGAGTTTGCGCTTGCCAGAGTTGATCACGGCTTACCGTGGTTTCAATTTTTGTGCCTTGGCTTACCTTTTTTAAAGTATCACGCACTGGAATAGCCAAAATTGCACTTTGATCTGTTGCCAGTGCAGTCTGATACAACTGTTCAAGGCAAGCAGCTGTCACACAAGGACGCGCTGCATCATGCACCAAAACCCAGTCATCTGCATGGGCGATTTCAGATAAATAATGCAGTGCATTTAAGACTGAATCCACTCGCTCTGCACCACCTACGCAAAAATGTGCTTTTTCTTTTTGTGCCAAGTTTAGGTTTTGCGCTACATCATCTGCTTGACCAATCGCCAAAACATAACCCGCTAAAGGCAAGTGATTTAAACGTGCGATGCTGTGCGCTAAGACTGTTTGATCTTGAATATACTGATATTGTTTAAGTTCAGTTCTAGAAAAACGACTACCAGAACCCGCTGCGGGAATAACCGACCAAAGTTTAGGGTGTCGGGGCGGTTGCTGCTGCAAGTTGTTGTGATTCATTGGTGCGTAAATCTACTGTGGAATTCGGTTGAATATA
Organism: Acinetobacter sp. AL9; assembly: GCF_041464035.1. Taxonomy (NCBI): domain Bacteria; kingdom Pseudomonadati; phylum Pseudomonadota; class Gammaproteobacteria; order Moraxellales; family Moraxellaceae; genus Acinetobacter; species Acinetobacter sp. AL9. The sequence goes on from NZ_JAYFSK010000003.1 coordinate 50,198, forward strand.
AATTGGTTTATATTGTGTGCTGATGGTGCTCATTTGCACAAAGGTTTCATGTGGCTTAATTAAGCCTAAATCTAAACGGGCATGCTCTTCAATGGCTTCTACCCCATTTTTTAAATCATAAACTTCTGCTGCAAGTACACGATTGCGCTCCTTCAGCTCTGTATTTAATTCTATTTGTTGTTGGATTTTTTCTGTCAGTGCAGCATGGTCACGATAACCACCTTCACCAAACCAGTGTAAATATTGAAACCCTGCGATCAAAAAGATCGCAAGGCCCAACAATGCTTTACTCGCTTTGGAGTCAAATACATTTAATAATGACATCTACTGATTTCGCTTAGTTCAAACCTTTGAACTCAGCTTTACCGCGATATGCAGCATTCGTCAATTCTTCAATACGAAGTAATTGGTTATATTTTGCTACACGGTCAGAACGGCACAGTGAACCAGTCTTGATTTGACCTGCTGCTGTACCTACTGCAAGATCCGCAATTGTAGAATCTTCAGTTTCACCTGAACGGTGTGAAATAACAGTTGTGTAACCATTGGCTTTCGCAAGGTAAATTGCATCAAGCGTTTCAGTCAAAGTACCAATTTGGTTGTACTTGATCAGGATTGAGTTACCTACTTTTTCATCGATACCGCGTTGTAAGATTTTCGGGTTAGTAACGAACAAGTCATCACCGACCAATTGAATCTTGTCACCTAAGATCGAAGTGAGGTAAGACCAACCTTCCCAATCAGACTCATCTAAACCATCTTCAATTGAGATAATTGGATATTGATTTACAAGACCAGCTAAATAGTCAGAGAATTGGTTGCTTGTGAATGCTTTGTTGCCTTCACCTGCAAGAATGTACTGACCATTTTTGTAGAATTCTGAAGATGCACAGTCAAGCGCCAACATGATGTCAGAACCCGCTTTGTAGCCAGTCTTCTCAATAGCTTCAAGAATAACTGTGATTGCTTCTTCGTTAGAACGTAAGTTTGGCGCAAAACCACCTTCATCACCCACTGCTGTGTTTAAACCTTTTTGATTCAATACAGATTTTAATGAGTGGAAAATTTCTGCACCAGCACGTAATGCTTCAGAGAATGAAGTAAAGCCCACTGGCTCAATCATGAACTCTTGAATATCAACGTTGTTGTCTGCGTGTGAACCACCATTTAAGATGTTCATCATTGGTACAGGCATGGTTAAAATGCTGTTGTTACGAAGGTCTGCGATGTATTGGAAAAGAGGAATTTTCTTTTCATCAGCAGCAGCGCGCGCAGCAGCCAAAGACACGGCTAAAGTTGCGTTAGCACCTAATTTTTCTTTGTTTTCAGTACCATCAAGCGCAATCATGGTGTTGTCGATGTCTTTTTGTTCAAACACAGACTTACCAAGTAAAGCATCACGAATTAAAGTATTGACGTTATTTACCGCAGTTTTAACGCCTTTACCCAAGTAACGTGCTTTATCGCCATCACGAAGTTCTAGAGCTTCACGAGAACCAGTTGAAGCACCTGATGGTGCACATGCACGGCCAACTACGCCAGATGCTAAGATTACGTCTGCTTCGATGGTTGGGTTACCACGAGAGTCCAAAATTTCACGTGCACGAATGTCAACGATTTGGCTCATGAACAATTCCTCAGTTGATTAATAACGTGATGCTTTAGGCATCAATGAGTCTATAATTTAATATGGATCTAATTTAGTGTGTATCTAGCTTTTGGAAACCTTTTACCAAGGTATCCAATTCTTTAAGCTGTGCCAAGAACGGCTCAAGTTGTGATAGACGCAATGCACATGGGCCATCACACTTTGCCTGCTCTGGTTCAGGATGTGCTTCTAGGAATAAACCTGCCAAGCCAGTTGCCATACCTGCACGTGCCAAGGTGGTAATTTGTGCACGACGACCACCTGCCGAATCTGCACGACCACCCGGAGTTTGCAAAGCATGGGTTACATCAAAGAACACAGGTACATTCATTTCTTTCATGATGTCAAAGCCCAGCATATCGACAACCAAGTTGTTGTAACCAAATGCTGAACCACGCTCACAAAGAATCAATTTGTCATTCCCTGCTTCTAAACACTTATGCAAAATATGACGCATTTCGTGCGGCGCAAGGAATTGTGCTTTTTTGATGTTGATAATGGCTTGAGTTTTTGCCATCGCTTCAACCAAATCGGTTTGGCGACTTAAAAACGCAGGAAGCTGAATAATATCTGCCACTTCTGCCACAGGCGCAGCCTGATACGGCTCATGCACATCGGTAATAATTGGCACATTAAAATGCTTTTTAATGTCAGCCAGCCATTCAATGCCTTTTTCTAAACCGGGACCACGAAATGAGTTCAGGCTAGAACGGTTGGCTTTGTCAAAACTGGCTTTGAATACATACGGGATATTTAAGCGTGTGCAAATATCCACATAAGTTTCAGCAATTTCAAATGCAAGGTCTTTAGACTCAAGTACATTCATGCCGCCAAACAATACAAATGGCAAATGATTCGCCATTTGTATATCACCCAAACGTACAATTTCTTGTGGTTTTAATTGTGACATTTCAACTTCCTAGTTTATCCCTAAAGCCATCTTATTTGGTTTTTTGATGCTGTTGTTTTGCCGCACCGATAAAGCCAGCAAACAATGGATGTCCATCACGTGGCGAGCTGGTAAATTCTGGGTGGAATTGTACCGCAATAAACCAAGGATGTTGCGGAATTTCAACAGTTTCAACCAAGTGCTGAATTGGTGAATAACCCGAAATTTTAAGACCTGCTTCTTCAAGCACAGGAATATAACGGTTATTCATTTCATAGCGATGGCGATGGCGCTCTACAATTTCTGCAGAACCATACACTTCACGAGTTTTGGTACCTTCAACCAATTCAGATTTTTGTGCACCTAAACGCATAGTGCCGCCCAAGTCAGAATCGACAGAACGCTGTTGAACTTCGCCGCGCTCATCTAACCATTCAGTAATCAAACCAATAAGTGGCGACTTAGTCGAACGGTTAAACTCTGTTGAACTTGCATCGGCAATACCTGCCACATTACGTGCATATTCAATCACAGCCAATTGCATACCCAAACAGATTCCCAAGAATGGGACACCGTTTTCACGTGCATATTTGATGGCTTGCATTTTACCTTCGGTACCGCGCTCACCAAAGCCGCCCGGAACTAAAATTGCATCGGCATCTTTAAGTACAGTATTAACGTCTTGGCTTTCAAGGTCTTCTGCATTGACATAGTCAATTTCAACTTTGACGCGGTTTTGAATACCCGCATGCAATAATGCTTCGTTTACAGATTTATAGGCATCTGGCAGTTCAACATATTTACCCACCATCGCCACACGAACGCTGTATTCAGGGTTCAATAATGCATCAACTACGTTATCCCAATCAGATAAATCTGCTTCTGGAAGATCATTGAAGCCAAAACGCTCACAAATTAAATCATCAACGTCTTGTTCATAGAATGTACGTGGAATTTGGTAGATGGTTTTGGCATCTTTACATACCACAACCGCACGTGCTTCTACGTTGGTAAATAACGCAATTTTACGGGTAGTGTCAGCATCAACATCATGTTCAGTACGGCAGATGAGAATATCTGGCTGAATACCGATAGATAACAATTCTTTAACTGAGTGTTGAGTTGGCTTGGTTTTTAACTCTGCCGCAGATTTGATATATGGCAATAAAGTTAAGTGCATGAGCATAGTACGCTTATGCCCTAATTCCACCATCAATTGACGTACAGATTCCATGAATGGGAGAGATTCAATGTCGCCTACTGTACCGCCAATTTCTACGATTGCGACATCGTAGCCTTCGCCAGCGCGAAGTACACGTTCTTTAATATTATCGGTAATGTGTGGAATCACCTGAACAGTACCGCCCAAGTAATCACCACGGCGCTCTTTGTTTAGAACGTCTTGATACACGCGACCAGATGTAAAGTTATTTAACTTGGTCATTTTCGCACGACGCAAGAAACGTTCGTAATAACCCAAATCTAAGTCAGTTTCGGCACCATCCTCTGTGACAAAAACTTCACCATGTTGGAAAGGACTCATTGTCCCTGGATCGACATTAATGTATGGATCCATTTTGACCATGGTTACTTTTAAACCACGGGCTTCTAAAAGTGCAGCAACTGAAGCAGCTGAAATACCTTTACCTAGTGATGAAACTACACCACCAGTCACGAAAATAAAATGGGTCATTGGGTTTCTCGTACAATCGAGCCTAAATCGGCCTGCAATGTTGCGCAATTTTACTTTACTCTGCACCAATAAAGCAAAGTCATTCCGCATCAATTCATAGAACAATAAACAATTGGTTATTCTATCAGCATTTCCTATAAAAAATTAGAACTTCTTGAGAGGATTTTCATCTGTCATTTTATTGCTATAATACGTCCGTCTATCCGATCTTTTATTTTGTGCAATTATGAATAAGAAACTTTTAATTTGTGGTGCAATTGCAACGGCGTTGTTATTAACTGCATGTGTAAAAAAAGAACAGCCAAAGCAAGATGAGCAAGAACAAGTAGAGGTTCAAACTGAACAAACTACTGAAACTGCTCAATTTGAACCACTAGAACCTGTTGAAAACATTCAAGATGCTGAACCAGAAGCGCCTGCACAGGTAGAAGTGGAGCGCACTGAAACAGCGAACACCACAACTGAAATCCGTCGCGAAACACCTGCACAACCTGCTGCTGCACCTGCGCCTGCGCCGAAAGCGGCAGCTCCTGTAGCAGAAGATAAACCAACTCAAGCACGTCCAAGCAATAACACAGGTGCTCAATCTGAAGATGATGCTGTTGCCGCTGCGATTGCTGCTGCAACCCCAGCACTTGAGAACTAAGTGCTCACTTAAAACTAAGCTTTAAGTTAAAGTCAGTTTTAAGGTGTAAGTTCTTATCTTAGATTTGAATTGACGTTAAAAAACCCAGTCATTGTGTACTGGGTTTTTTATTCATTTGGATGAGTCTTCGCTGAGATAACTCGTGAATACATTTGCAATACAGCTACCTATTTCTATATAGGTTTGTGCGCTTCACTTTAACTTGCCTGCAGCAACTGCGATTGCACTTTAAAATAATTAGAAATTAAACGCGATGCCCAAGATTTAGTAAAACCGACACCTTCATAAAAACCACAATGACTGCCTTTACGGGTCGTCACTACCATAATATTTGGCATTTTCCGTATGGTTTCTTTATAAGGATCAAAGTTTTTGATGTGGCACACTGGGTCATCTTCTGCATTTAAAACCATAAGCGGAATTTTGACATTCTCAAACACATAAATTGGGTTAATGGCTTGTGTGTAGCTGTCATAATCTTCAAAACCCGCCAATTCAAAATACGCCTTTTCAAACTCTGCCAATGTAGTCGCACTTAACACTTGCGATAAAGATTTTACGTTTTGCCAAATGTCCTGATGGGGCTGAATAAAAAACTGGAATAATTTTTTGGTCATCACTTTACTGTAAAAAGGATGCACATGCTGAAAGCCTAGTTCAGTGTTATATCCTGGGCACAGTGCAAACGCGGCTTTAATTGGGGTTTGCTCGCCTTCTTCGCCCAAATAGCGCACCAATAATCCTGTCCCTGCGGAAGAACCAACAGCATATAATTCAGATTGTGGAAATTGTTGCTGAATAAACACTATTTGTTCACGCAAATCATGCGTCGAACCAAACAGATTCATTTGTGGTACAGGCATAGGTAAATTGCCATGCCCACGACGTAAACATAAGGCAATACGCCACTGTGTCTGTTGATGTAAATCGCGCACCAACTCACGCATACTTTCCAAAGAACCTGTAATGGTATGCATTAAAACAATTGTGGGAGTATCTGCAGGTAAGTCATAACCCACCCAAGCAACTGCGGTGATACCGCCATCTTGCATAGTGAGTTGATCAACCCGATCATACTGCTGACGAATGGTTTTCTTTTTAATTAAGTCAAAATATAAAAGATGCGCATGTGTATTGGACAGCCACGGCGTTGGACGGTATTTTTCTTTGAGCTGTGGTAAATAATCCAATACCCGACGGATTTCTCCATGCGGATGATAATACAGCGTTGGTAAATCTGCGCCTGTGACCTGATCTAAAACCGCTTGTGTAATTTGCGCTATTTTTTGTAATGTAGACATCATTTTACTCCCAAGCAATACATGCACTTTCAAGCATGCCAACCCGAAACCGATTTCTATAAAACAACTTCATTGCCATACACATGCTTTATTTTATTTTTCGGTTGGCATAAAGGCAGCCATACGTTGTCCCATTTGCACAGCCAATGCCTCCAAACCACTTTTCGGGCGAATCATCACTTCAAAGTCCACAATTTGTCCTTGTGCATTGAATTGAATCATATCAATTCCTTTAAGTTTTTTATCTCCCACATTGGCGGAAAATTCAAGTACAACATTGCAACCATCTTCAGTATAAAACTCACGGTGATAAGTAAAGTTTTCAAAGACCTGAATTACATTGGTCAAAATAAAAAACACCACTTGTTTGCCTGCATAAGGTTGATACGCCACAGGTGAACGAAACACCACATCATCTGCCAGCAATTCACTCAAAATAGACATATCACGGTTTTGCAGCATTGTATGCCAACGCTGTACCGCTAATTTTGTTGTTTCCAAAGTCATGTTAAGTTCCTTTTTTTGTTTTGATATTTCATTTCTATGCAGAGTCCCTGAGTGAGACTGAAGCACTGCTGCACTGGGCAGAAGCGATTATTAACTCTCTCCCCAGCCCCCTCCCAAAGGAGAGGGAGAAGGAATTACATTAAATTTTCGCTGCCAATTCAGCACCCTGACGAATTGCACGTTTGGCATCTAACTCGCCTGCTTCTTTCGCCCCACCAATTAAATGCACATTTTTGCCTGCTGCCTGTAATTGCTCATACATGGCGGTGTAAGACTCTTGCCCTGCACAAATCACCACATGATCAACTTCGAGCACTGTACTTTGACCATTGACGGTGATGTGCAAGCCTTGATCATCAATCAGGTCATAACTTGCCCCTGCAATCATTTTAACGTCACGGTTTTTTAAACCTGTACGATGAATCCAGCCTGTTGTTTTACCCAAGCCAGCACCCACGGATGATGCTTTACGTTGCAATAAATAAATTTCACGTGGCGATTCTTCAACTTTTGCTGCTTTTAAACCACCGACATGCGCATAATTGGTATCAATTCCCCATTCATCGTAGAATTTTTCAGGATTTAGACTACCACTTTCACCTTCATGGCTTAAATATTCTGCAGTATCAAAACCAATACCACCAGCGCCAATAATCGCAACACGTTGACCTACAGGCTTACGCTCTTTTAATACCTCAATATAGCTCAGCACTTTAGGGTGATTAATACCTGCGATATCCAATTGACGCGGGGTTACACCTGTTGCCACAACCACATCATCGAAGTCAGCATTGAGCAATTGTTCAAAACTAGCCGTATGATTCAATACCAATTTAATATTCGGTTGCAGCTCAATTTGGCGTTTGAAATAGCGCAAAGTTTCGTAAAACTCTTCTTTACCAGGAATGGTTTTAGCAATATTAAACTGCCCACCAATTTGATTCGATGCTTCAAAAATCGTCACCTGATGCCCACGTTCTGCAGCATAGGTTGCAAAGCTCAAACCTGCAGGCCCTGCACCAATCACCGCAATTTTTTTAGTCTGTGTTGCTTCTTTAAAAATGAGTTCTGTTTCATGGCAAGCACGTGGATTGACCAAACATGAAGCAATCTTCATTGAGAAAATATGGTCTAAACAAGCTTGGTTACAACCAATACATGTGTTGATTTCATCACTGCGACCTTGCTCTGCTTTTTGCACAAAGAAAGCATCTGCCAACATTGGACGTGCCATCGATACCATATCGGCATGTCCTGCAGCCAAAACATGCTCAGCCATTTCAGGGGTGTTAATACGGTTTGAAGTGATCAGTGGCACTTTAACCAAACCTTTTAATTTCTCTGTCACCCATGTAAAAGCTGCGCGAGGGACTTTGGTAGCAATGGTTGGGATACGTGCTTCATGCCAGCCAATCCCTGTATTGATAATGGTTGCACCTGCTTTTTCAATCGCTTGTGCCAATTGCACCACTTCTTCAAAACTCGAACCGCCTTCGACTAAATCCAACATCGACAAGCGGTAAATAATAATAAAGTTTTCACCCACTTCTGCACGGGTACGTTTAACAATTTCAATTGGGAAACGAATACGGTTTTCATAACTGCCGCCCCATTCATCATCACGATGGTTGGTACGCGCAACAATAAACTCATTAATTAAATAGCCTTCCGAACCCATGATTTCGACACCATCATAGCCTGCGTATTGTGCCAATTTGGCACAATTCACAAAGTCGGCAATGGTTTGCTGTACTTCTGCCGATGTTAGTGCATGTGGTTTACTTGGGTTAATCGGTGCCTGAATTGCTGACGGTGCGACAATATCGGGCTGATAGGAATAACGTCCCGTATGTAAAATCTGTAAAGCAATTTTGCCGCCTGCATCATGCACAGCCTGAGTCACCACTTTATGTTTTTCTGCTTCTTGACGAGTATCAAGTTTATTGCCGCCCGCAAAGGTTAAGCCTGCATCATTCGGTGAAATACCACCTGTTACAATCAGCCCAACGCCACCTTTGGCACGCTCTGCATAAAAAGCCGCCATACGTTCGTATCCACCCGGTGCTTCTTCTAGTCCAACGTGCATTGAACCCATTAAGACCCGATTTTTTAAAGTGGTAAAGCCTAAATCTAAAGGCGCAAGTAAATGTGGATAGTCAGACATAGAATCTCCCTGCTGGCAAAAATGCTGGCTGTTTTATGCTTAATGCAACTTGTTGCATACTTTTATATTCTAGATTTAATTTTTATGCAACATGTTGCATAATTAAAGCTGAAAAAAATAAAGTTGCTCTGTTTATGTCGCTCGCTCACGTTTTATTGACCAGTTTAATTGAAAAACCCAGTAACGGTATTGAATTGGCACGCCGTTTTGACCGCTCTATGGGGTTTTTCTGGAATGCGACCCATCAACAAATTTATCGCGAACTAAATACCATGCTGAAAAAAGGTTGGATTTCAACCTTAGAAGATGAAGATTCTAGCAGTCGTAGCAAAACCTATCAGGTAGAAGCTTTGGGGCGGCATGAACTGGCAAACTGGATGGTCGAGCAAAGCCCGCCTGCACAATTACGCGAAGAACTTATGGTACGTTTACGTGCCGAAGCCCAACTTGGCGGCAACAGCGTCTTACCCGAACTAGAACGACATTTGCTGCTTCACAAAGCCAAGTTGCACACCTATCAACAGATTTTTGCCAAAGACTTTAGCCAAGCACCTGCGAACAACCGTACCCTGTATATTCATAAAATGATTTTGCAGCTAGGGATAGATCAGGAAATTGGCTGGATTGAATGGCTAGAAAATGTGATTCCTGAACTGAAAAAGTTTGATGCCGAAGCCTCATCTTAAAAGTATATTTTTAAGTAATAGCAACCACATCAATGTGAAATCAGGGTTGCTCACCATACAGAAATGATCAGGCTATGCTATAAAGAATAACGCATTTTTAATCACAACCATGCAAGGAAATGCTGATGCCTTTTTACCGCATGCCCGATGGCGAAGCTCTATTTGTACGTGAATTTGGTCAAGGTGAGCCTGTGGTTGTGCTTTCAGGTTTAGGCATGCACAGTTGGCAATGGTTGCCATTTCTGTATCAACATAAAAAGCAGTATCGTTTTATTATTCCAGACTGGCGTGGTTTTGGGGGTTCAAACCTGTGTGCCGTTCCAGAACTGGATGCTATTTCGAGCCATTGGCAAGATTTAAACAGTCTGCTTCAACAACAGAACCTGCAACAATTTAAACTGATTGGCTATTCCATGGGGGCAACCACTGCCATGCATGGCATGCAATATGGACAATTGGCTGCGCATTTAAGCAGTTATTTACAAATTGACCAAGCACCAAAAATTGGGGTAGATGAAAACTGGCCTTATGGCTTATTTGGCAATCAACATCAACAATTTAAACAGTTATTGATTCATCTGTCCGAGTTTTTACATGATCACGCGCAATATACTGATATTCAACAAATGGATGTGTTGCAGCGTAAAAACTTAGTCGAACTTTGGCTAGAATTTATAGAATTACAAGCCAGCAATAAAATCAGTCCGTTTTTATTTAAACTGGCCGTCAAACGTCCTGTTTTACAACGCTATATTTTACCTACACAGCGTTTAGATTATTTACGCTGGTATATCGACAATTATTTACACCATCAGGAAGATTATCGTGAGGCTTTAACTCAACTGGGTTGTCCGACAGTCTTTTTTACAGGCGCACAATCGACCTTGTATGCGGCAGAAGGACAACGTCAAGTGGTAGAAGCTATGCCGAATGCGAAACAAGTCATATTTCACCAATCTGGGCATACCCCTTTACTGACCGAACCGTTGAAATTTAATCAGGAAATTAGCCAATTTTTAAAACTAAACAGCTAAAGTAAAACGGTGGAAAATGTGGTTTGCAATATTTTCCACCGTAGCATCATTAGACCTAGATTTAGTTTAGATCTAGATTTAATTGGCAAAAGCCGCGATACCCGTTTGCGCACGACCTAAAATTAGCGCATGCACATCGTGCGTCCCTTCATAGGTATTCACGACTTCCAAATTGACCAAATGCCGCGCCACGCCATATTCATCACTGATACCATTCCCACCAAGCATATCGCGCGCCATACGAGCAATCTCTAAGGCCTTGCCACAGTTGTTGCGTTTAATCAGCGAAGTACCTTCGAGTGAAGCAATACCCTCATCTTTCATACGACCAAAACGTAAAGCAATTTGTAAACCCAGCGCGATTTCGGTTTGCATATCGGCAAGTTTCTTTTGAATGAGCTGATTGGCCGCCAAAGGACGTCCGAACTGAATCCGATCCATCGTATATTGATGCGCAGTATGCCAACAAAACTCAGCCGCACCCATAGCACCCCAAGCAATGCCATAACGTGCACTATTTAAACAAGTGAACGGCCCTTTTAAACCACGCACTTCAGGTAACATATTTTCTTCAGGCACAAAAACATTGTCCATGACAATTTCACCTGTGATTGATGCGCGTAGACCAACCTTGCCCTGAATGATTGGCACAGAAAGTCCATCCCAACCTTTTTCTAAAATAAAACCGCGAATATCACCCACCTGCCCATCTGCCGAAACTTCTTTTGCCCACACCACAAATACATCGGCAATTGGACTATTGGTAATCCACATTTTCGCACCGTGTAAACGATAACCGCCTGCAACTTTATGTGCTCTGCTGTTCATACTGCCAGGGTCGGAGCCAAAATCAGGTTCAGTCAGACCAAAACATCCGATCCATTCACCCGAAGCGAGTTTGGGTAAATATTTTTGTTTTTGTGCTTCACTGCCAAACTCATAAATTGGCACCATCACCAATGAGCTTTGTACACTTGCCATAGAACGATAGCCTGAATCGACCCGTTCAATTTCACGTGAAATTAATCCATAACTCACATAATTTAAACCTGCACCGCCATATTGTTCAGGTATGGTTGAGCCTAACAAACCAAGCTCACCCATTTCACGGAAGATGCTGCGATCTACCGTTTCATGTCTAAACTGATCACGTACCCGCGGCAGTAATTTTTCCTGACAATAAGCATAGGCACTATCACGAATCATACGTTCGGTTTCAGTCAATTGCTGTTCAAGCAAAAAAGGATCTTTCCAATCAAATTTCACTTTTTTACTGTGAGTTGCAGGCGTGTGATTTGGCGATGGATTGTGTTGTGACATGGCATCCTCTGCACATTATTATAGGTTCTGGTTCATCAATATTTGATTTTGCAGCGTCATACTACTTTACTTTATGTTCTATCATTAAAATGAAATAACAAGCAATAAAAAGTGAACTTTAATTCAATTATTCAGCAAAGTTATAGACAACACTAAACTTTCACATATTTAGATACTTAAAATTCTGAAAAAATGAGCTGTAGATTTGTGTTTCTATTTTCGGCACTTATACTCAAATCTAACCATCCATCAAGAGAATAAAACATGCGTAAATTAGTGGTTTTTTCGGGTGCAGGTATGAGCGCAGAAAGTGGAATCAACACCTTTAGAGATGGTGATGGCTTATGGGAAAAACATCGCGTGGAGGATGTCGCAAGTCCTGAAGCATGGGCAAGGAATCCTGAATTAGTCCAACGCTTTTATAATGAACGTCGTAAAAACATTCTTAATGCGCAGCCTAACTTGGCGCATCGCTTAATTGCTGAACTTGAAGATGATTTTGATGTACAAGTGATCACCCAAAATATTGATGATTTGCATGAACGTGCAGGCAGTTCAGAAGTTTTGCATTTACACGGCAATATTCGTTTAGCCAAAAGCTCAGGGCCTCATGCACAATACACGACAGAATTTTTTCCAATTGAAGGTGACTCGCTGAACTTGCAACAGGATCTTTGCCCACAAGGCTATCCTTTACGTCCGTATGTGGTCTGGTTTGGCGAAGCAGTTCCTGCCTATGAAGAAGCACTGGATTTGATTCAAGATGCCGATATTTTTATTGTGATTGGTACAAGTTTGGTGGTGTACCCTGTTGCTGGATTAGTACACGAAATTCCTGCAAATTGTCAGGCTTATTATATTGACCCAAAAGCCATGCAAGCCCAACTTCCTGCTCAATTTCAACGGATTTCCAAAACTGCCACTGAGGGCATGCAGCAATTGTTCGATCAATTACATCAAGTTTAAAGTAATTACAGTATCTAAATTTTTCCACTTGTAAGATGTCATCAACATGCTTAGGCTATTTTGACATCTTGCAGGATTGCATCATTTTCATAATAGTTTTAGGTATCTCTTTAAAACTTTGTTACCATCGCTCTTTCTCTGTGTTTGTGATGTTTACTGCATATGACCTCATCTTATCAGCAACAACTTGATGCAAAAGTTGCCCGTATTTCTGCCCAATTTGCCGAATATAACCCGCCTGCCTTGCAAGTATTTGCCTCACCAGAACACAACTACCGTATGCGGGCAGAGTTCCGAATTTGGCATATTGAAGATGATCTGTTTTATGCCATGTTTGAACGCAGTGAAGATAAGCAGAAAAAAGTTATTCGTGTAGATGAGTTTCCGATTGCAGACCGCAGCATTAACTTATTAATGCCAAAGCTGTTAGCCGCCCTGAAAGCCGATCCCGTATTATCGGCTCGTTTATTTGAAGTGCATTTTTTAGCGACTTTAAGTGGCGAAATGTTGGTTTCACTGCTTTATCACCGCAAACTTGAATCTGATTGGGAGCCTGCAGCCCAAGCTTTGAGCAAAGCATTAAACATTAAACTGATTGGACGCAGCCGTGGGCAAAAATTCGTGCTATCCGATGAGTATGTAGTTGAACAATTACAGGTTTTTGAGCGCACTTATACCTATAAGCAAATTGAAAGCAGCTTTACCCAGCCAAACGCGCAAGTTTGCCAAAAAATGCTGGAATGGGCATGTACGGTTGCCGAACATTCTGAGCAAGATTTATTAGAACTTTATTGTGGTAATGGTAACTTTACCCTGCCGCTATCGACTCGTTTCCGTCGTGTACTTGCCACAGAACTGGCTAAATCTTCGGTATATGCAGCGCAGTGGAATATTGAACAAAACCAGATTGAGAATATTCAAGTGGCACGCTTATCGGCTGAAGAGTTTACTCAAGCCTATAACGGTGAGCGTGAATTCCGCCGCTTGCAAGAAGCGAACATTGATCTTGCAAGTTATGATTTTGATACGGTCTTTGTCGATCCGCCACGCGCAGGAATTGATGATGCAACCTTAAAACTCCTACAGCGTTTTAAGCGTATTATTTATATTTCGTGCAACCCAGACACATTGCATGACAATTTAAAAACCTTGTGTCAAAACCATAAAGTGACGCAATTTGCACTGTTTGATCAATTCCCATACACCCATCATGTTGAGTCGGGTGTTTTACTGGAAAAGATTTAAACAATTTGTTGCATTATTCTTCAATATTTACAAGTTCTCCTTTTTAGCACTTGTAAATATTATGATGTAAATGAATCAGTTAAAGCATTACAAGCCCTTTAACTGTCATAATTTCGTTAAAAAAATGCAATATCATCGAAAATTCTGCAACTCGATTGCTGCTTTTATCACTTAGGTCGACTTGATTTATTTTTTATATTGGCTATATTTCGATCTATGTTAGGTTGTGAATGAAGGCTCTATGAGTTTTTGGCAAAAGTTGTTCTCTACAGAACAGCAAAACGAGCATAAAAATCAAATTGCTTGTGTTGAAAATGATTGCTCTTGCAAGACAAATGAACAACTTCTCGAAGCTTTAACCAAAGCCACAGATGAAGATGTCATTATCGGGATTAAGAAGGTTCTCGCTTCGCGAGGTTATAGCCGCAAAGAGTTAAATGAACTCCAGCATCTACCATTCCAGTAATGGAATATGATAAAAAAGGCATTTAGTTGAACTAAGTGCCTTTTTTAATTGCTTCAAATATATTGGCACTTAAAACAATAAATTTTATAAATCTTAATACGTGCTTGAGCTTGCACAAAAACGCTAATCTTTTCAAACGCAGTCAATCATATCTTCATAATCATGCGCTAATATTTCTACACATAATCATCACACCAATAAATTCGAATTATTCAAACAGAGAAAATGACAATGAAAAAAACTAGCCTTAGCTGTCTTGCCCTACTCAGCCTAAGTTTAACAGCCTGTAGCCCAATGCCGAAAGAATGTGCCGAAACTTGGGAGAAAATGGAAAGTTTTGCTAAAAACATGGGTATTTCAGATGAGCAACTTAAACAACAAAAAAAGCAATTTGAAAATGAAGTCAAACAAATGAAAAGCGAAGAAGCAGTCAAAATCTGCAGGATGCAAGGCACAGCCTTAGGTTTTATTGGACAATAAATTCAGCCAAGCCAAAACCAAATTCCAATGTTAGGGTTTACAGCCTTGATGATCTATATAAGCTAAAATTGGACCTAAATTGCGATGTGGATGAGTATGACGTTGTAATTGCGGAATATACGCTGTAGAAATCGAACCATCTAAATACAAGGCATTTGGCGTTTGCAGCTCATCTTTAAAAAAGGTGGCAAATTGATGAAAATTCACAGGCGTGTTACTAATCACAAAGTACAGGCTTTGGTCTTTTAACCCAACTCCATTTCTAATTTTATAAGAAGTACTGTCTGCCAAAAAATGGGAGTTTAACTGGTGATTGACAACCAACATAGGGCCAGACTGTGTCGCATAATGCGCTTTGAACGCTTGATTGGCATATTGTTGGGTTGTGCCTAAAAACACCCGTTGATGATTCCACGCCAGTACACCATTGGGCTGAATTAAAAAATTCCCCCATCCCTGTTGCTGTCGGTTCAGCTTTTTAAGTTGTCGTCCTTGTTCCACATACAAACCCACAGGCGAATAATCTGGATGAAACATGCCTGCATTCATGGCAAATTGCATGTTTTCACAAGACTGTAGATTTTTTTGTAATTGTGAAATTTGCTGATACGGTTTCCCTTGCTGATCTTTCAGATATAAGCCTAGCTGTGACAACTGCGTCACTTCCACTACATCTACATTAATTTTACTGTTATTGACCGTCCATGCGCGAATTTCCGCCTGTGCAGCAGGCGTCCAGAATAAATAACTGAGTAATAAGTACTTCCACCGAGAACGAAACATTATCATCTCCATACCTGCTATGTTACAAATTGTGCATATAACTGAATGGGTTATCGCATATTTGCGTCAGACGCAGTACACTATAAAACCTAATTTCTTTTCTCTACTCATGTTACTTTATTGGTCAAGCGTACGATGCTCAAGCAGAAAACACGATTTCCTTTAGGGGCACATTTAATTGTGAAACATTTCGGCTATAGCCATCATGGCATCTATGCTGGGCGTGGTCGCGTGATTCACTATTCGGGTTTCGCACATCTTTTCAAAAAACACCCGATTGAAATGACCAGTATTGAAAAGTTTAGTCACGGCAAAAATATTATTGTGCAGTCGTATCATGCGCCCAAGTATAAAGGCCGCAAAGTGGTGCGTCGTATGCGTTCTAGAATGCACGAAAATAATTATCATCTGATTATGAATAACTGTGAACATTTATGCACTTGGGCTATTACAGGTGTAGAAAGCAGTCCGCAAGTATTTAAGATGATGGATCGTTTGACCACCATTGGGTATGTCAGCTCATTGATGAGTTATATGAATAGTATGATGCTGACCCTGACCACCACTTGCTTTGCTTTAGTGCTCTATATTAAGAAGAAACTACGCGACAAAGCCAAAATGCAGTTACCGCAAATCCTGATGAAGCAGGAACAACATAAAAACCGCTAATGCTGCCATTTTAGCGACACTGTGTATCTTATAAAATATTTTAAAGACAAAATCAAAAGCCCAACCTGAATTGATCAAATTGGGCTTTTATATTACAAGCTAAAACCTAAATAAGATTTTACTTACCCGGCTTAAAGCTGTCTTTTAAGTCTAAAATACGGTTAAACACAGGTTTCTCTGCTGTATGGTCGTATTGATCTGCAACAAAATAACCTTCTCGTTCAAATTGGAAACGATCTTCAGGTTGTGCTTTTGCCAATGCAGGTTCAACAATGGCTTGTACCACCGTCAATGATTCAGGGTTTAGATTCGCCAAGAAATCATCGCCCACTTCTGGGTCAGATTCGGTAAATAAGCGATCATATAAGCGAACTTCTGCCGCAACGCCTTTACTTGCAGAGACCCAGTGAATCACGCCTTTTACTTTACGACCTTCTGGGTTTTTGCCCAAAGTTTCAGGGTCAATTGAACATTTCAGCTCAATGACTTCGCCGTTAGCATCTTTAATCACTTCATCACACTTGATTACATAAGCATGACGTAAACGTACTTCTCCTTCAGGCACTAAACGCTTAAAGCCTTTAGGCGGCACTTCTTCAAAGTCTTTACGGTCAATGTAAATTTCAGAAGTCAGCGGAATGATACGTTCACCCATATCTACATTTGGATGACGTGCATGGACCAAATCTAATGCTTCTGGCAAGTTAGTCAAAGTCACTTTAAGTGGATTTAACACCGCCATACCACGTGCTGCAGTATTTTCCAATGACTGACGGATGCAATATTCAAGCATTGCCACATCCACAATACCATCCGACTTAGACACACCTACACGCTTACAGAAATCACGCAAACCTTCTGGTGTAAAGCCACGACGACGCATACCTACCACTGTTGGCATACGTGGGTCATCCCAACCATTCACAAAACCGCCTTCAACCAATTTACGCAATTTACGCTTAGATGTGATGGTGTAATCAATATTCAAACGGCTAGATTCATACTGACGCGGCACAGCCTCGGATTTCACCTTTTCCACCACCCAATCATAGAATGGACGATGGTCTTGGAATTCTAAAGTACATAGTGAATGAGTAATGCCTTCAATGGCATCTGATAATGGATGCGCATAATCATACATTGGGTACATTTTCCATTTATCGCCCGTTTGGTGATGCGATGAATGTAAAACACGATACAAAATCGGATCACGCATGTGTACGTTTGGTGAAGCCATATCAATTTTGGCACGGAGTACTGCCTGACCTTCGCCTAATTCACCATTGCGCATTTTTTCAAATAAAGCCAAGTTTTCTGCTACTGGCGTATCACGATATGGCGAATTTTTACCCGGCTCTACAAAAGAACCACGATTGAGCTTAATCTCATCAGGGGTTTGCAAATCGACATAAGCATCGCCTTGTTCGATCAGCTGAATTGCCCATGTATATAATTGATCGAAATAGCTTGATGCATAGCGTGGTTCGCCATTCCACTCAAAACCCAGCCATTTCACGTCATTGGCAATACCATCAACATATTCTTGTTCTTCTGCATCTGGGTTGGTGTCATCAAAACGTAAGTTACACACCCCTTGATATTCTTGTGCGATGCCAAAGTTCAAGCAAATTGCTTTCACGTGACCAATATGCAAATAACCATTCGGCTCAGGTGGAAAACGTGTCACCACCTGCTGAGTGCGACCCGCCGCAATATCATCGGTAATGACTTGACGTATAAAGTCTAAGCCCGGCTGTTGTTCTTGCTGCACAGCATCGACAGAGGCATTTGAACTTGGTGTCGGGGTGTTTGGCAGAGATGCAACAACATCATTTGGCTTCATAGCAATAAAATCACTTCTAAAATAAAATTGGATAAACTAGGTTACAGAAACTTCAGTAGTGAAGCATACGTCACCCATTAGAACGCTTTTCCTTGTTTTTAACAAAGAAAATAACGTTTTTACTTGCCTTGTAGTTTACAGTTTGCTTATGCTTCTCTCAACCAAAAAACCCATGGCATTCGTGTCCATGTTTAGGAGATTACACAATGAGTTTTCCTCAAGTCGAATTAAACACCAATAAAGGTCGTATTGTTTTAGAATTGAACGCTGAAAAAGCACCAATTACAGTTGCTAACTTCTTAGAATACGTTCGTGATGGTTTTTATGACGGCGTAATTTTCCACCGTGTTATTGATGGTTTCATGATCCAAGGCGGTGGCATGGATGAAAACTTCAAAGAAAAAGCAACACGTGATGCGATTGAAAACGAAGCAGACAACGGCTTAAGCAACGATGTTGGTACAATTGCAATGGCACGTACCCAAGCACCTCACTCTGCTTCTGCACAGTTCTTCATTAACGTAAAAAATAACTCTTTCTTAAACCACACAGGCAAAACTGCACAAGGTTGGGGTTATGCCGTGTTTGGTAAAGTTGTTGAAGGTATGGACGTTGTAGATGCAATTAAAGGCGTGCGTACTGGCAACCGTGGTTATCACGCAGATGTTCCACTAGAAAATGTGGTGATTGAATCTGCAAAAATCATTGCTGAATAAGAATCTTACCCGACCTCGCTTACGCACATCATTTTAAAGTACTGCTTTAAAATTCGTTTAGGGAGGAGAAATCCCTCTTTTAAAAGAGGGATTTCGGGAGATTCCAAGGAATAATTCGTGACCTATCTGTTTATCGCAGATTTACACTTGTCACCAAATCACCCTCGACTTGTTCGGGGGTTTTTAGATTTGCTAGACGCTTATCAAAATAAAAACACCCAACTGTATATTTTAGGCGACTGGTTTAATGCATGGATTGGCGATGATTACACCGCAGCGTGGCTCGATGAAGTTGTTGCACGTTTAAAGCAATTTAGCCAAGCAGGTAATCAAATTTACTTTATTGTCGGCAATCGTGATTTCGCTTTGGGTCAGAAATTTTTAGATCAGTTTTCAGGACAACTCCTGCCCGATGTGTACACGCTGCATATTGGTTCTCAACAGGTACGTTTAGAACATGGCGATGCACTGTGTACCGATGATGTGTCCTATCAAAAATTCCGTAAAATCATTCGCAATCCCATCATTTTAGGGATTTTAAAGAAAACACCTTTGGCTTTTCGGCAAAAACTTGCACAAGGTTTCCGCAAAAAAAGTCAGCAAGCCAATCAAGTCAAAAGTTATGACGTCATGGACGTAAATGCAGATGCTGTGTCACAAGCCTTGCAGCATGCAGATGTGTTAATTCATGGGCATACGCATCGTCCAAATATTCACAATGAACACGGCAAACCTAGAATTGTATTAGGCGATTGGCGCGCAGATGCTGCACAAATTTTAGTAGTTGAACCAAATCAAGCCTTAGCAACTTGGCAACTGAGCAGCTGGAACTATTAAGCCCAACATCTTTACATAAAAATAATGGATACAACGCTAAAGGTACTTCGTCAGGTACACCAAACTAAAATCTACTTAGTTAGCAGATTAATACCCACCTTCCGTTTTAATCACTTCGGCATCAGCTTTATATTTAGCCAACAACTCACGCAGCGAAGTCATCAACACACTGGTATCTACCCCAACTGCCACAAATTCTGTGCCTAAATCCAAATACTTTTGTGTCACTTCATGTTGGGTCGATAAAATCCCTGCTGCTTTGCCTGCTGCACGAATCCGTTGAATCGCATCGACCACAGCGGCTTGTACTTCTGGATGGTTCGGATTGCCTTCATAACCCATCGTGGCAGATAAATCCACCGCACCAATAAACGCCCCATCAATCCCATCGACTTGTAAAATAGCATCCAGATTTTCTAAACCTGTGACCGATTCAATTTGAATGAGCAAACAAATATTTTCATGCGCTGTCGCGTAATAATTTGGAATACTGTTCCAGCGAGTTGCACGTGCTAAAGCTGCGCCTACGCCGCGAATACCTTCAGGTGGATAACGTACCGCTTTGACCATCAACTCAGCGTGTTCAACGCTTTCAACCATAGGAATCAGCAAAGTTTGTACGCCAATATCCAACAGTTGTTTAATGAGTTGCACACTGCCAATCGGCGGGCGCACCACCGCTTGAGAGGGATAAGCCGCAATACTTTGTAATTGTGACAAAGTGGTTCTTAAATCACTTGGTGCATGTTCCCCATCAATTAAAAGCCAGTCATAGCCTGCATTGGCGGCAATTTCAGTGCCATACGCATCTGCTAAACCTACCCATAAGCCAATTTGCTGCTGAGTTTTTAATTTACGCTTAAAATAATTGATATATTCCATCCATACACCTTTGGGATGCACCATGCTGAAGTTTATATTTAACGCCTATTTGCTATAAACAACCAATAGTGAAAACGTCTTGCATGATTGAATTTAACACTAAGTTTAAAGATGTTTATGTCGTGCTCATCTCATCTTAACCGCATAAATAGCACATGGATTCATTCCGTTAGCATAGCGAGGCATGTTAAGCTTTTGGCGCACACCTGCCCCAAATATAGTCTTTAAATGGAGATGATTCATGGATTTGCTCAACGTTGCACAAACTCGTTATACGACCAAAGCCTATGATGCGAGTCGCACTATTCCTGCAGAACAATTTGAGCGTTTATTAGAAATTCTGCGTTTAGCACCATCTTCCATTAATATTCAGCCGTGGCATTTTTTTATTGCAGATCGCCCTGAAGCCAAACAACGTATTGCTAAAGCTTTAGTTGGAAAGTACGCCTATAACGCCCCTAAAGTTTTAGATGCTTCGCATACCATTTTATTTTGCACCAAAGCTGACATTAGCGAATTACATTTAGAAAACCTGCTTAATCAGGATGCTGCTAGTGGACGCTTTAAAGATGAAGCCGCTAAACAAGGTCAGAAAGACAGCCGCACAGGTTATGTCGATTACTACCGCAATGAAAAAGGCGATATTCAGCGTTGGGCAGAAAATCAAACCTTTATTGCACTCGGACAAATGCTTTTGGCTGCAGGCATTGAAGGAATTGACGCAACGCCAATTGGTGGTTTTGATGAAGCAATTTTAACTCAAGAACTGCAACTAACTGAGCAAGGACTGATTCCTTCGGTTTTATTGTGTTTAGGCTATCGTAGTGAACAAGATTTTAATGCCAAACTGCCAAAATCACGCCTTGATAAACGCGAGATTTTCACGCAACTGTAAAACAAACATGCGATAACACTAGGGACAAAATTTGTCCCTATTTTTTGGTCTGAATTTTGCTTTATCTATATTTGCAATCTGTACTCAATCTCTATCAAAAATAAAAATGAGGTGTATGATGCTCAATTTAATGCCGCTAAAACTAGAATGCCGACGTTGTAAAAAACTGTATTTATATCAAGCCAAACCAAGCTATCCAACCCTGCGCTGCCCGATCTGCGATAGAACCACAATGCTGCATGGTCTTGCAGAAACTGCAGATTTATTGCGACATCCTTTTCGCTTTATGTTGAGTTATCTTAAACCGTCATGGCATAAGCGAGGCAAAGCACACTAAGCAATGCCAAGCCTAGCCCAATAGTGGTCGTGCTTTTCAGCTTTTCTTTAAAGAACAATACTCCACTGATCACGCCAAATAGCACCACTAAAATATTCATCCCTGCAAATACCACTGCAGGGCTGTCTTTGAGCAGCATGTGAGCTTTGACATACAAGGCAATATTGGCAAAATTCAGTGCACCCAAAATTAAACCTGCACTGATATTTTGCATACTGCCCATGCTTTTATCGCGGATTAAGATATAAGCCATCGCCAAAACAAAAGCACATACAAACATCAAATTCAGCGCAACTGCAAATTGCAGTCCTAAACCTGTGCTGTATTTAAGCAAAACATCAATCAGTGCATAACCCAGCCAAACACAGCTCAAATATAAGATGCCTTGTTGCGCTTTAGCAGACTGCACTGCAGCACGATGCGAATACAAAATGCATAAGACCGCGATAATCCCAAGCGCAATTCCCACAATTTTCAGTTGGCTAAAATTTTCCTGAAAAATAAAATAAGCGGCTGCTAAAGACAAAACCACTGACAAACGCTGTGCAATTTCAGTTTTTAAAATACCTGCGCTGTCCAACGATTTTGCTAATGCTAAAAAGACACTGGGCAACAACACACCCAAACTAATAATGAGCCACCACGGCGTATGTTGGATTGAGATCGTGCCCAAGTTGGGTTTAAACCAGTAAAAACACAACACACTGGCACTGACATAATTCCATGTAATCATCTGCATGGGGTTAAAACCCTGCGTTTTGCAGACTTTTAATAAAATAGAGACCAGTACACTACAAAAGGCTGCGGCTACAATCAGTTCCATGACACGCTCGAGGATTGTTTTTGTTCTTGATTGGAAGTTGTGGACTCATCAGTAAAAAGCCCACAAGGACTGTGGGCTTTCGAGTTCTTAATTAAATTAAGAATTATTTGTAACGTTCAACCATTTTCTCTAAAGAAATTGGGCGAATTTTGTCTGCATTACCTGCAGTACCAAATGCTTCATAACGGTCTATACAAATTTGTTTCATTGCATCTACAGTTTTTGCGAAGAATTTACGTGGGTCAAATTCGCTTGGTTGTTCTGCCATCATACGGCGCATTGCACCAGTAGAAGCTAAACGTAAATCTGTATCGATGTTGATTTTACGCACACCATGCTTAATTGCTTCAACCAATTGCTCAACAGGTACACCATAAGTTTCTTTGATGTCACCGCCGTATTGGTTAATCACCGCCAACCATTCTTGTGGTACAGAGCTAGAGCCGTGCATTACAAGGTGTGTATTTGGCAACGCAGCATGAATTTCTTTAATACGGTCAATTGCAAGAATATCGCCTGTAGGTGGACGAGTAAACTTGTATGCACCGTGCGAAGTACCAACAGCAATCGCTAAAGCATCCACATTAGTATCTGCAACGAAGCTACGTGCTTCTTCAACAGATGTTAACAATTGAGAGTGGTCAAGTACGCCTTCTGCGCCCACGCCATCTTCTTCACCTGCCATACCTGTTTCAAGACTACCTAAACAGCCAATCTCACCTTCAACCGATACACCACACGCATGCGCCATTTGCACAGTACGACGCGTCACTTCGACGTTGTATTCATACGACGTTGGTGTTTTACCATCTTCACCCAAAGAACCATCCATCATTACTGATGAAAAGCCTAGTTGGATCGAACGCTGACATACATCAGGGCTTGTACCATGGTCTTGGTGCATAACCACTGGAATATGTGGCCACTCTTCAATTGCAGCCAAAATCAGGTGACGCAAGAATGGCGCACCTGCATATTTACGCGCACCTGCCGAAGCTTGAACAATTACAGGTGAATTGGTTGCATCTGCGGCTAACATAATTGCGCGCATTTGTTCTAAGTTGTTGACGTTAAACGCTGGAACGCCGTAAGCATGTTCACCGGCATGATCCAAGAGCTGGCGCAATGAAATAAGAGCCATAATATCCTCCCAAATAATGTTGGTTATTCTACCCTGTGATTTGTTTCAATTCAGCAACAAATCGCCTTTTTCAAAAAAAAGTCCCTGCAAAAGCAGGGACTTTTAAACAAATTACTACAATTTGTCGTTTTTCAGCACTTATTGCGCTTCAGAAGCAGCAACTTCTGTGTCTGCAGTCGCAACGTCAGCAGGTGCATTTGCAACGTCTTCAGGAATATCGGTGTTGCCTTCATCCAAGATTGGTTGGTCAATTGCGTCGATTGCAGCTTGTTGTTCTGGTGTAACTTGAGCGTTATCTACAACTGCAGAAGATGCATCAGTTTCAGTCGCAGGTGCGCTTTCTTTTT
Source organism: Acinetobacter sp. AL9 (assembly GCF_041464035.1). NCBI lineage: Bacteria > Pseudomonadati > Pseudomonadota > Gammaproteobacteria > Moraxellales > Moraxellaceae > Acinetobacter > Acinetobacter sp. AL9. The sequence continues at coordinate 74,516 of NZ_JAYFSK010000003.1, forward strand.
TTGCACAAGCAGTCAAGGCTAAAGATGCAGCAATTAAAGCAGCAAGTGTTAGTTTTTGAATCATCGTCATTTCCTACAGTTAGGTCATTCATTTACTACAGTTTATTGCATATTTATGACATTTTGATGACTACGGCATGACATAAATATAAAAAAGTTGACCGAAGTCAACCTTTTTAAAAATTATTGATAAATTTTCTAGATTTAAGCGCGTTCTAATAATACCGCAACTGCAGGTAAGGTTTTACCTTCTACAAATTCAAGGAATGCACCTCCACCTGTAGAGATATAGCCGATTTTGTCTGCAACTTCATACTTGTCAATTGCAGCTAAAGTGTCACCACCGCCTGCAATAGAGAAACCTGCAGATTCTGCAATCGCCAATGAAAGTGCTTTCGTACCTTCACCAAATTGATCAACTTCAAATACACCCACTGGGCCATTCCAAAGAATTGTTTTTGAAGTTTTTAAAATTTCAGCAAATGCTTTTGCAGTTTCTGGGCCTACGTCTAAAATCATATCGTTGTCTGCAACATCTTCAACTTTTTTCACAGTTGCTTTCGCTGCTGCCAATGAACCCAAGAAATCTTCAAAATTAATTTCAGCGGCATCTGCAACTACAACATCGGTTGGCAGTGGTACAGAAACTTTTGCGGCAATTGCTTTGGCAGTGTCAATCAAATCATTTTCACATAATGATTTGCCCACGTTATAGCCTGCTGCAGCAAGGAAAGTATTGGCAATACCACCGCCTACAATTAATTGATCGCAAATATCAGACAATGAAGTCAATACATCTAACTTAGTCGATACTTTTGAACCTGCAACAATCGCCACCATTGGTTTTTCAGGTGTTTTTAAGGCACGACCCAAAGCATCTAATTCCGCAGCCAATAATGGGCCTGCTGCTGCCACTGGTGCTAAACGTGCAACGCCTTCAGTAGAGGCTTCTGCACGGTGCGCGGTACCAAATGCATCCATCACAAATACATCACACAATGCTGCATATTTAGCGGCAAGTTCTGGGTTGTTTTTCTTTTCACCGTGGTTAAAACGGCAGTTTTCCAATAAAACGACTTGACCAGGAGCAACGTCTACACCATCTAAATAGTCAGTGATCAGTTGAACATCTTGACCTAATGCTTGGGTTAAATACGCAGCTACAGGTGCTAAAGATTGTTCAGCTTTTGGCTCACCTTCAACAGGACGACCTAAGTGAGAATACACCATCACTGCTGCACCTTTGGCAACAGCAGCTTGAATCGTTGGCAATGCCGCACGTAAACGTGCATCGCTGGTGATCACACCATTTTTAACAGGTACGTTTAAATCTTCACGAATAAGGACACGCTTACCTGCTAAATCGAGGTCAGTCATACGCTGAAAGTTCATGTATAGCTCACTTTATTGATATCAAAACGCCACGATTTTAAATGATTATGCAGAAAAAGGTTAGCAACTTTTGTAGAATTGCTGTTTAAAGCAAAAGTTTTGATTATGATAGAGAAAAGCCACCATCTTTCTCGCACTTATGTCTATTCATCCTGATCCAAATATCAATCGTTTAAATGTTTTGGGCGAATCTCTCGCCAGTTGTTGCTTTGATCCTATTACTGGATATTTTCGTAACGGTTTTTGTCATACCGCCCCAACCGATTTAGGTCAGCACACCGTTTGTGCACAAATGACCTCTGATTTTTTAAATTTCTCGCAAAAAATTGGCAATGATTTAATCACGCCAGTACCAGAAGTTGGTTTTAACGGCTTACAACCGGGTGATTTCTGGTGTATTTGCGTCACCCGTTGGGTTGAAGCCTATCAGGCAGGTCAAGCACCACCAATTAAAATTCAAGCCTGTCATCAGTCAGTATTGTCTTATGTGCCTTTAGATATTTTGATGGATTATGCGGTGTGATGATCTGATGCAACATCCTGAAATTATTTTAGCGTCTGGCAGTCAAACTCGTCAGCAATTGATGAATCGTCTGCATTTGGCGTATAAGTCAATTTCACCTGATATTGATGAATCTGCACAGGGTGAATTGCATGCAGATAATTTGGCGCGACGCTTGGCTTTTGAAAAAGCACACTGTATTGCGCAGCAATATCCTGATGCAATTGTAATTGGTTCAGATCAAGTGGCATGGCGTGAACAGCAGCCAGATATTTTTATAGGTAAACCGCTCACTTCAGAAAAAGCCATACAACAATTACAAGCCAATTCAGGTCAAACGGTTTATTTCAGCACTGCGCTGAGTGTGCAGCAGCAATCTACAGGCTTTGAACAAACAGTTGTAGAACACTACACCGTTAAATTCCGCAACTTAACCGACAATGAAATTGCACGATATGTTGCAAAGGAACAACCGCTACATTGTGCAGGTAGTTTTATGTGCGAAGGTTTAGGTATTAGTCTGTTTGAAGCCATGCAAGGCAATGACCAAACTACTTTGATGGGTCTGCCGATGATTCAGTTATGCCGCATGTTAAGAATGCTGAATATTCAGGTTCCTTAAGTTTAAAACTGTGTAATTTAACAGCCGTGAATATTTATAAAGACTATAAATCACCTTGCCCTTTGCAGCGACAAATCAGACAATATTGAGATTATTGATAAAACTTGCTTAGGCTATTTTATGTCGCAACCTTTAGATGTTTTGGGCGGAATTACCGCAGAACAATTCCTAAGTGAATATTGGCAAAAAAAACCACTTTTGGTACGCAATGCACTCCCAGAAATTGCCAACCTACTTGAACCTAGTGATGTAATGGAACTGGCACTTGAAGAAGATGTGACTGCCCGTTTAATCAAACAAAAAGATCGCGATCCAAATCAATGGACTGTGAAATCATCACCGCTCATTAAGGCTGATTTTCAAAAAATGCCAAAGTTGTGGACGCTATTGGTACAAGCCGTTGATCATTACTCTTTTGATCTCGCTGAACTTTGGAAAAAATTTCCTTTTATTCCGCAATGGCGACGTGATGACATAATGGTGTCTTATGCCCCTAAAGGCGGCTCTGTAGGTCAGCATTTTGATTTCTACGATGTGTTTTTGCTACAAGGCTATGGACATCGTCGTTGGCAACTTGGGCAAATGTGTGATGCTGAAACTGAATTTGTCGCAGGACAACCGTTAAAATTATTGCCTGAAATGCAGGTCAATTTTGATGAAGTTCTTGCACCTGGCGATTTACTCTATGTGCCACCGGGTTTGGCACATTATGGCGTGGCGGAAGATGATTGTCTGACGTTCTCGTTCGGTTTCCGCATGCCGAATATTAGTGAAATGATGGATCGAGTGAGCGATAAATTCTCTGCCGATGAAATGTTACGCACGCCACTACAAGACCTTGTTCGTAAAAAAAATACCCAAATTGGCGAAATGACTGCGACAGAATTGGATTATCTGAAAGCAGAATTGTGGGCGCGTTTACAAAACTCATCGGTGTTGGATGATGCGATTTTAAGCTTAATGTCTGAACCGAAATATCCTGAAAATATTCCTGAAGTAGATGAAATAGGTGTAGGCGATTTAGAAGATGCGCTAGATCAGGGTTATCAAATCATGTTGGAACCCGCCTCTCGCCTACTTTATGCAAATCAGCTAGATGAAGTTTTATTTTGGGCGAATGGTGAAGCGATTTGTGTCGCAGAAGCATCTATCCCTACGCTGCAAAAAATTGCCAATGGTGAACGCGTGCTGCTCGATGAAAACCTTTACGACGCAGATATTCTGGAAGATTTGGTACAACTGCTCAATGAATCCATTTTAATGTTGTTACCTGCTGAAGACGCTTAAAATATTCGTTTCAGCCCCCTCAAGATGATCAATTCATCTTGGGGAATTTAGATAAGCGGGATCTAAAGTTAAAACTGCCTGAATTAACGTATAGCCAGGTGTCGAATTTAATTTTAATTGCCCTCCAACCCGTTCTAAACGCATTTTCATACTGCGCATCCCAATACTCATGCCATGTTCAAGCACGCTATTGGCTTCAAAACCTACACCATCATCCTGAATTTTAAGTACCAATTGCTTAGGCGGTACAAATTGCATACTGACGGATACATGCTTGGCTTGGCTGTGTTTAATCACATTGGTTAAACTTTCTTCTAATACCCGCATCAAAGTTAAGCACTGTAACGAATTCGGCTCAATCACCCATTCATTTGGAAAATCCCACTTGGAATGAATATCCATTTCATCCATCAATTGACTAAAACGATGACGTACTGGCGCAACCCAAATTTTAGGATTTTCAGGCACTTTAGAACCAATGGAAGAACCACTATCAATAATTTGACGTAAATCATCACGCAGTAATTTCAGCATAGATAAGAACTGCTGATTACTCATGTTCTGTTCGCTTTGGTCGACCATAATCATGGAACGTACCAAAGATGCACCCAAACCATCATGCAAATCATGCGATAGATGAATCCGTTCTTGCAAACGCACATTTTCCAGTTCCAAATAATGCTTTTCCGACATACTGCGTTTTAAATCATCACTGACTTCAAAAACTTTAAGCTCTAAATTTTGATTAAATTTCTCAATTTTTTGAATATTTCTTTTTAGACGCATGCCTAAAATAATCGCAATAAATATAGTAATCACTGGCGAGGTATACGGTGATAATGGCTGATATAAACTTGCTGTTGCCGCGTTACTTAAACGAAATACATCTACACCCGCGAAAAGGCCAATCAAGGTTAAACAAAATAACAGCAGATATACTTCTGTTTTTGGGGATTTATACGCTAAATACGCCAAATAAAAATAAACCACGACCAGTAAACTGGCATAACTTAAAAAGACAATCCAAAATACCAGTTTGACATAATCTAAGGGTGTTAAAAACACACAAACAATTACCGCTAAACTCAGAATAAAAATACTTTCTTCCAATATTGGCAAGCGTTGATTGACAAACCTAATTAAATACAGACTAAAAGCTAAAACATAGAGGATAAAAAAGCTTAAATTGGCTTGAGATGCCACCAATACACTTGGGTATGGAAAGGTTTCTGTGGTTAAAAAATGAGAAATAAATAATAACCAGAACATGCAACTCAACGCGAACCAACCAAAACTCTGATCACGGCGTAAAAACAGCCAAATAACCAAACATAAAATGCCTAAAGTGGCAGATAAAATCGCATTAATTTCAAATAAAGTACGTTTATTCCATATACTTTGCTGGTGCTGTTCAATATTGTTATGCACATTATTAAAACTTATTTTTCCTATACCCGCATTTTGAAATGCATATCCATTTACATAGACCAATATTTGATTTTTACCTTGTTTTAAGCCTGAAATAGGTAAAATCCAGTAACGTGGCATATTCCAGTTTTTTGACAAAGGCTCTTCTAAATGTTGACTTGCCCAAAGTAAATCTTGATTCAGATAAACTGCCCCTGCACTATTTAAAAAATTCAGTGCAAAAACGATGGGTTGATTTAAACGATGATCACGCTCACAAAACCACTCCCACTCTATTTTGTACCACGCCCCACCATTATAATTTTTCCAGCGATCATCCCAAACGTCGGGCAGTTGAACATTTTCCCAACCCGTTTCAGGTTTTTTATTATGTGATGCTGTTTTGGCAGAGCTGATTGAAAGTACATGCACATTGCAGTACTGATTAATTGGGTACACCACTTGCTGCGCATAGCTTTGCCACGCACAGAACAATAACAACACGCCCAAACCACACTGCCAAAGCCTTTGAATCATAAAAGACCTAAAGTTCTAGCGGTACTGACAGCCTTAGTGCGTTTAGTGACCGACAACTTCCGATAGATATGTTTAATATGACTTTCAACGGTATAACGCGACACAAATAATTGCTCAGCAATTTCACGGTTACTTAAGCCCTGCGCCACCAGATTTAAAATTTCTAATTCACGATTGGTGAGCTGTTCATAATGTGAGTTGAATGCTTGAGCATCGGCGCGATCTGATAAATCTTCGGTCAGCACGGATACTTTTTGATGTGAAATTTGCGATAAAATTTCACGGGCGATAAATGGGTCTATCGGTGCACCACCTCTTAAAATGCTGCGTATTGCGATAATAATTTCAGCATCATCACGTTCTTTAAGCACATAGCCTGTTGCACCTGCTTGAATTGCAGAAAATAAGCTGTCTTGGGTGCTCCATGCAGAAATCACCAAAATTAATGCGCTTGGATCTCTAAAATGTAATTGTTCGATTAGTTCTTTACCATTGCCATCGGGCAAGCCTAAATCGACTAAAGCTAAAGCAATCGGATGATCTTCTATACACGTCATTGCAGCTTTAAGATGACTCACGAAAAATAGCATGTCATCTTGATAGCCAATATCATGCAAAATTTTTCTAAGACGTGACTGAATAATAGGCTCATCTTCAACAATTAAAACCGGTACGGGTAATATCGCTTCCATTTCTGCCATCATTCATCCCCTTGATTATGCTTGTAAATATATCAATCGTTTTGATGTAAACACTATCCCTAGAATTAAGGAGTTTTTCAAATTTAGCTTATTTTATAAACATGAGCATAGCACTGAAACATGAAACTCGAGCATGAAATAAAAAATAAATGTGAAGTACTATTTTATTTTAGAAATCGCTTCACATTTTAATGAGCAGCGCAGCATAAATATGCTTTGATGCCGAGAACAGCATCAAAGCAAATGTAGAGCCGTATTTAAAAGATGGTTGATAAATTAATAATAAGTCTTAGAGCTATGTGCATGTAAAAATGCAGGAATCAGCCCTGTTAAAGCCGCACGAATATCCGCACGTTCATTGATTAATTGATGCGAGCCTTCTTCTAACATGAGTAAGGTTTGCAGGCGGAATTTACGCCGAATAAACTCAATGTTGTAGCGCCAATCTACGGTTTGATCTTGCGCCCCTTGTGCCAACCAAACAGGAATACGGCAAGCTGGACGTTCTTCCATCTCCAACATCCATTTAGACATGGCTAAAATCCAATCCATGCCCATCATTCTAGGTTGCAGCGGGTCTTTTAAACGCACAAAGCGTAAAAATTCAGGATTATGATTATTGCGTCGGAAATGTCGCGGCACTTCACGCTTAATCCGACGGATAATGCCCAAACCAACAGAGTTATGCCACCATGCCGATTTTGCAGGACGAATCAAAGGCGATAACAACAACACACGCTCTACAAATGGATTTTCACGGCGCTGAGCAAATTCCAACAAGTGATGCATCCAAATTGCACCACCTGTACTTTGCCCAATGCCCAACCACGGTTTTGGCAATTGATCGGCATTTTTTACATATTGATAAACCGCATGTAATACTTGCTGATAATGATCAAAATTTTTGATGTTGGCAGGATAACCATCACTCAATCCATGTCCGGGCAAATCATAAGTCAAAACACTAAAGCCCTGCTCTAATAATTCTTTGACGATAGGTTGATAAATCCCGCTATGTTCCAAATAGCCATGCAGTAGAAATACCGTGCCCTGCACCTGATCAAATTTGGTTTTGCTTAAATCGGGTTGAAAAATTTGCACATGCAATTTAAACAACGGCATTTGCACATAGCCTTGCCAATGTTCACAGTCCAACAAATGAAAACCATATAGCTGTCGATAGGCTTGTAACTCAACACTCGGTTCAAAACCACGATTCAAATTTAAAGGTTGTAGAATTTGTGGTGTGGTTTCCCTACTCGGCACTGGCAAATCTAATTGCTTCAACACGCTTGGGTTTAAAAATGGAATATCAGGCATTATGGCACCTCGCGACATGCGCTAGAACCAATCAAGACATCCCGAATGGCGGCAAGCATTTCATAATTGGCACGGCGACTGTGATCATAGTTTTGTTCACTTGGACGCCATGCGGTCAGTTGAGTCGGCATGGGAGCCTCGACTGGAATCGTTTCAATTCCATTCAAAGCAAATAAACGGCGGGTGCGTGGCATGTGATAACGGTCTGTAATCAAAATCACTGTCGGCGCCCCCCCTTTTTTTTGTAATAATAAAGAACTAAAACGTGAATTTTCACAAGTATTCATGCTGCGATCTTCTAATAATTTTGCTTCGACATCATATTTTTTTAACCAACGCTGCATATAAGGTGCTTCTACACCACTCAGTACAATCGGCAATTGATATTGTTTTACCACCGCTAGGGTCGTTTCTAAACGTAAACGTGTGTAGTCATTGACCACAATATCTTTGCCATTATCATCTAAAGTTAAGCCACCACCTAAAACCACAATCGCATAAGGTTTAGAGTTTGCAGGTATTTTTGGAATATTTTGTTGCTGAATTAAAGCAATATCTTTAAAGATTTCTTCATCTACAGGCTCACTTTCGGTTTCGGCAATTTTATGAGTGCTTAAAAACTCCAAGTATTGTTCCATGAGTGCCTGATTTTCATGACTATCCAAATTGAGCAAGGCTTTTACATTTTCGGATGGGTCTTCTACAACCGCTTCAGAAGCTGCATTAGACACCAACAATGGGACTTGCGGCAACTCTTGTTCTGAGGCTATTTTTTTTTGCGTTTGTTCTTCTAAAATAAGCGCTTGTAAGGCTTTATAACGTGCCTGAATTAAAGTTAAATTTTGCGAATTTTTAGATTGGATTTCTTGCTCCATGAGCTTCAGATAAGCTTGTCGGGCAATCCATAAATCTGAACCGGGCTCCAAACTGTCTTGATCACTAAAAGCCGCCATTTGCTGACTTTTTGCTGCCACTTGATTCACTTCTACAGGCACCAAAGTGTTCAGCGTTTTGACCACCAAAGTAGAATAAAAAGGTGAATAAATAAAAATCATGAATGCTGCAAACAATACAAAGAGCACGGCAGCAATTTGTACCAATCTGAGCATCCAACGATTCTGTTTCATCTTCACTTAACCTACCGGTTGATGTGCACGAATCAAACCTGTTTCATCAAATAACACAGGTTCAGGTTCGAGTGAAATACCAAAACGACTCAAAACATCTTGCTGCACAGCACGATAGGTGTGTTGCACATCTGCCAAAGTGGCATCGGCATAATTGACTAAAACCAACGCTTGTTTATGAAACATACCCACCACACCCAGTTGTTTTCCCTTCCAGCCAGCTTGATCAATCAACCAGCCTGCTGCAATTTTAACTTGCGCATTCGGCTGTGGGTAATGGGGTAAATTTGGAAATTGTGCTGCAATTTGGTCAAATTGCTGAGTCGAAATCACAGGATTTTTAAAGAAACTACCTACATTTGGATATTCTGCAGGATTAGGCAGCTTACTTTGGCGAATTTGAATGACTTGTTGCTGCAGATTTTCAGCAGTTTGCTCATCGCCTACAGCAGCTTTTAAGTCGCCATAATTTAATTTTAACGCAGCCTGTTTTAACAGTTTAAAAGTCACATGGGTAATGATGTAACGGTTGGGATGATCTTTAAAAATACTGTGTCGATAGGCAAACTGACAATCTGCAGCAACAATTGAGCTGAATTGTTGGCATTCACGATCATAGACCTGCACAGATTCAATAAACTCACCGACTTCAACGCCATAAGCACCAATATTTTGCACAGGTGAAGCGCCGACCAAACCTGGAATTAAAGCCAGATTTTGCAGACCATATAACTTTTGTTCCGTACTCCACAACACAAACTCATGCCAGACTTGTCCTGCCCCAACTTTTAGGGTGACACTTGCATCATCTTCAGCGCATTTTTCGATGCCCTGAATATCCATGTGCATGACCAAGGCATGAATATGTTCAGGCAATAACATATTGCTACCACCCGATAAAATCAGCACATTTAATTGTTCTGTCTGAGCAAATGCCAAAGCATCCTGTACATCTTGAATATTTTCAATTTTGACATAATGCGACGCAGTTGCATCTAAATTGAGCGTATTGAAAGGTTTGAGTTGCATGTTGTAGTGAATGTGCATGACTTAAACCTTCAATTCAAATTGTTGTTGTAAAACTTTCACCCATGCGCGACTACTCGACTCGCATTGATCGAGCACCCGCTCAAAACCATCGGCTTCGCCATAATATGGATCGGGTAATTCTTGCTGCGTATAATGCGGATCGTGTTCGCTCATTAAGGCTATTTCAGCGCGCAAACTGCCCAGTTCAGCTTCAGCACGGCGCATTAAAGATTGAATATTGCTTAAGTTTTCAAAATCCATCGCCAAAATCAAATCAAACTCGACAAAGTCTTGTATACGTAACTGACGCGCGCGCAATGTAGATAAGTCATAACCACGTTTGAACGCATGTTTTTGGCTGCGTAAATCTGGGGCTTTGCCTGGATGATAATTACTGGTTCCAGCAGAATCTACCAACACATTGAGTTGTTGTTCATCACAAAAATGTCGAAGTACAATTTCTGCCGTTGGAGAGCGGCAAATATTTCCCAAACAAACACATAACACCTTATATGGCGTTTTGGATGACATAAACAACCTCAAAGCTACTTTATTTTTAAGAGTCTTATGTTAAGTTATTTATGATATGAATCCTATATCGTGACCCTACAATAATGTTGAATTAAGTATAAAAATTAGGAATAAAGACGATGCAGCATTTTCAATTTCAAACAGTTGGCAACATTATTTCTGGATTGGGTTCAATTTCTGAACTAAAAACGGTTTTAACCGAAAAAAATTATAAGCGTTTGTTATTGGTCACCGATGCTGGCATTTTACAACAACAATTACATCAACCTATTTTAGAAATTTTAAAGCAACTGCAACTGGACTATGCCATTTACTCGAATGTGCAAGCCGACCCCGCAGAACAGATTGTGTTAGAAGCAGTTGATTTTGCCAAACAGCAAAATATTGATGTTGTATTAGGTTTTGGTGGGGGTAGTGCGATGGATGTCGCCAAAATTATTGCCGTGCTGAGTCATCCTGCACAAACTCAACAACTGTCAGACTTGTACGGTGTCGGCAATGCGAAAGCACCACGTTTACCGCTCATTCTAGTTTCCACTACAGCAGGCACAGGTTCAGAAGTCACACCTATTTCCATTGTCACCACAGGTGCAACCAGTAAAACAGGCATTGTTTCTCCTATTTTATATGCCGATGTTGCCATTTTAGATGCCAATTTTACCCGTCATCTACCTGCACAGATTACCGCAGCCACAGGTATAGATGCGATGGTACATGCCATTGAAGCCTATACTTCTAAAATCAAAAAAAATGCGTATTCAGATTTTCTGGCAAAACATGCGCTGCGTTTACTTGATCAAAACTTAAAATTAGTGCTTGAAGATGGCAGCAATATGCAAGCACGGCAAAACATGCTGTTTGGTTCAATGCTGGCAGGACAAGCCTTTGCCAATGCTCCTGTGGCTGCGGTACATGCGCTTGCCTATCCTTTAGGCGGACATTTCCATATTTCACATGGGCATAGCAATGCATTGGTACTAGCCGAAGTTTTAAAATTTAATGCGCCTGCAGCCAAACAGTATTATGCAGAACTGATGTGTTGGTTAGACTCACGCAGTAAAGGCTGCACAGATGGATTATGTGATTTGTTTATTGATCATTTACAAAATCATTTAGATCAAAGTGGCTTGGTGTTAAAACTCAATGCCCTAGGCATAGCAGAAAACATGCTGCCACAACTGGCAGAAGATGCGATGCTGCAAAGCCGTTTATTGCAAAACAACCCGAGAGCAATGCAAATGCAGGATGCGTTACAGATTTACCAAGCCATTTATGCCTAACATTTACGCTTAACGTTCTGTATTTAACTTTCTACATTTATTTGGGATGATTTCCACCCATTAAAGCATGACACCACGTCGATAAAAATATAGGTAAACTTGTGAAACCTGACACCAAAACCCGTGAGCAATACGCTTTTTTCTTTCCCATCCAAACTCGCTGGGCAGACAACGATATGTATGGACATGTCAATAATGTCACTTATTACAGCTATTTTGACAGCGCAGCCAATGCCCTACTGATGCAAAAAGCAGGCTTTGAACCCAAACGATCACCCTGTATTGGTTTAGTGGTCAATTCCACCTGTCATTTTTTGCAGGAATTGTCCTATCCTGAAATGATTGAAGTAGGTGTTGCTATTCAAAAAATTGGAAACTCATCCTTAATTTATGATTTGGCAATTTTTAAAAACAATCAAAATCTTGCCGCTGCACAAGGACAAGTGGTGCATGTATTTGTAGATCGAATTACACGCCAAAACTGCCCGATTCCTGACTCCATCCGCGAAGCATTACAGCCATATAAAAGCACAGATTCAGCTTGCGCTTAGCAAAAAATAAGGCTGGTTTGACCCAGCCTTAAAATTCTGCAAACAAAAGCTAACAACAGGTTATTTCAACTGAATGTTATGTAATTCGCCATCAAAGTTTTGCAAAATATCTTTCACAATCGGTTCTTGATGCAATAAATTTTCAGCCCGTTGATAAGCGCGTTGTTTGCGCTGTTGCTGCAAAATGTACGGTGTCGTGTCATCCACATTTTCATATTGCACTTTAAACAGAGTTTTACTCCACTGTTCTTTTAAAGCACTTTCTAAAGCATGTTGCAGTTGAGTCAATAACTGCTGATATTGCTCAGGAATATGAAAAACCGATTCAGCATTAATCTGCCCCGTCATTACGCCATGCTGCGCCAATTCTTGCACGGCAGGTGACAACTCGCTGTGTCTAAACCAATATTCCCACTTGTCTAAAGTCCACTCACCTTCTAAAACTTGCGGCTGTAAACGCAGAATATCCTGCGGCATTAATTGATCATCGGCATTAGATGCTATGGTTTGCTGCGGTTGTGCTGTCGCACTGGCAACATTCGGTTCGACTTCAGTCGCTGCTAAATCAAATAAAGCGGTTTCTGCATTACTTACATTTTGTGTAATTGACGGTGAAGCATTATTCGATTGTAGTGTAGATGAAACTAGCGATGTTTCGGCTGATGCAGCAAGATCACCTAACGGTGCAACGGCATCAAAACTTTCCAGTAAAAAATCATCATGACTTTGCACATCAGATGTAGTGCTTACCGATGAGGCATCTTCATCTAAACCAAACAATTGTGCATCTGCATTTGGATCAAACACGATAGATTCAGATTGCTTATCCTCAGCCTGTATTGCAGTTTCTTCATTCACTGCAGGTTCTGACATAGATTCTGGTGAAATCGCAGCTGTTGAGTGTAGCGCTTGCGGAGTCGGTTGTTGCGCTTGAATCGACTGTTGATCTTGATGTGTTAAAGCTTCAGGCTCATCCTCATCTAAAAAATCATCTGAAGAAGGTTCTGCAACACTGGTTTGTGTCGTGGTGTGATCTGAATAATCGTCATCCTCATAGTCAAATCCATCAAGATCAGGTGTTGCAACCGCATCTAATTCAGTTACATGCTGTTCCGCTTGTGCTGTATTTTGAGTTGCCACAGCTTGTGGAGTTTGCTCCATTTGAGCAACTGGCTGGGAAGCCGCTGTTTGTGCAGTATTTTGTGGCGCAGCAACCAACACTTCATTGGCTTGCAAAGGTCGAAATGCCAGTAAACGCAGTACACACATTTCAAAGCCTTGTTCTTGGGTTACGGCAATTTGTAAATCGGCGCGTCCTTTACAAGCAATTTGATAATACAACTGTAAATCTTGTGCAGAGATCAGACCCGCAAGCTGCTGAATTTTTTGATTAATTTCAGCACTGTATTTTAGGTTTAAATCTGGCAGATATTGCATGATTGCCAATTCATGCAGTGTCGAAATTAACTGATCCAACACCAAAGACACATCTAAAGCTTGCTGTCTAAATTGTAATAACAACTGACTTACACGCTGCTGTTGGTTTTGATGAATCGCTAAAATCAAATCATAGATAATGGTGCGATCAATCAAGCCCAGCATGTCTTTGACATCTTGATGATGAATTTCACCCTGACCATAAGCAATGGCTTGGTCTGTCAAAGACATCGCATCACGCAAAGAACCTTGCGCAGATTCAGCAATCTGCCAAATTGCATCTTGCTCTGCAACAATCTGTTCTTTGGCTAAAATATCCGTTAAATGACTGGTAATTTCATCGACCTGCAATGGACGCAAAGTAAATTGCAAACAGCGCGAAATCACAGTAATAGGGAGTTTTTGTGGGTCTGTGGTCGCAAACAGAAACTTCACATGCTCAGGCGGTTCTTCCAAAGTTTTTAGCAAAGCATTGAACGAATGTGTAGACAGCATGTGCACTTCGTCAATCAGATAAACCTTAAAACGTCCCTGAGTCGGTGCATAAGGTACGTTATCGAGCAACTCACGTGTGTCTTCAACCTTAGTACGTGACGCCGCATCAATTTCGATTAAATCAATAAAACGACCTTCATTGACCGCAGTACAGGTCGGACACACTTCACATGGGGTAGATGTCACGCCTGTTTCACAGTTCAGGCATTTGGCCAAAATACGCGCAATGGTAGTTTTACCTACACCACGTGTTCCCGTAAAAAGATAAGCATGGTGCAAACGCCCACGTTCCAAAGCACTGGTCAATGCCCGTGATACATGGTTTTGTCCCACCAATTCATTAAAATTACGAGGACGATATTTACGCGCAAGTACCTGATACATGAATGCTCCTTTTTACAGGTCTAAGCATACTGTTTTTTTGGCAAAGAGTGAACGTACAATCACGCCTAAAACCAGCCTTTACGCCCTTGCAATTGCCGATCTGCACAGCGAATGGCTTCCTGACTCAGTCCCCAAAGTCGATAATCACCAATTAAAGAACCTGCAGCAAAATTATGGGTATAGGCAAAACTGAGTTGACGGTCAGGATCACACCACGCGCCTGAACCATTAAAACCCATGTGTCCAAAACCGTGAGAGCGCTTACCCAAACTTAATACACGGTGATAGCCTAATCGCCAATGCATCGGGATAGGCATAACTCGATCACGCTGCACATATTGCACTTGGCTTAATTGCTGAAAAACTTCAGGCTGAACCAATTGCTGACCCTGCCATGATCCACCCTGCGCCAACATGGCATAAATACGTGCCAAACTTTGGGCAGTAAATACACCATTGGCAGCAGGAATCACAGCTTGCAAACCAGTATCACTAAAAAAACTAAAATTTTTCATGCCTTTGGAAATCATGCCATCCTGAAAGTCTTGCGGATTTTGCCCACTCCATGCAATGACTTTATCGAATATTGATACAGGACGTTTGCTCGATTTAGCTTGGTTTTGAACTTTAGCTGTCTGTTTATTTGTGGGTGATGAATCTGTTTGCACTGATGTCACAGCAGTTTTAAATGGTCGTGCGACACGCGAAAGCTCAGATGCAGGCACACCAAAATAAGCCCCATCCAAAGCCAAAGGTTCAACCAAGTATTGCTGCATCAGTTCAGCCAATGTTCGACCTGTAGCTTTTTCTAAAATCCCACCGACCAGCCAACCAAAAGTTAAAGGTTGATATGCCGCCTCACTTGCCACATCAAAACGAGGCTTGGCTTGAGCCAGCACATTCAGCATGTGCGACCAATCTGCCATTTCAGTCGCATCGGCTATGATATTACGTATGTCATATAAACCACTTTGATGGCTTAGTATGTGCTTTAAAGTCATCGTTGCTTTGCCATTTTGGGCGAATTCAGGCCAGTATATATAAATGGGAGTATCGTAATCGACCAGTCCTTGACTGACCAAAATATGTGCCAGTGTCGCTAATACACCTTTGCCTGTGGAATAACATACCGATAACGTATCGGCTTGCCAGTCTTCATCTGGCGACTTTTTACCTGTGTAAATATCGACGACTTTCTGACCTTGAAAGTACACCGCTAAAGCAGCTCCGCCCTGTTGGCTACGTGCATTTTGCAAACGGCTAAATTGCATCGCTAAATCATGAAACTCAGGCGCAACCCATCCACGATAATTTTCATTTTCAGCAAAAATATAATCCTTTAAATGTTGCATCGTCCTGTTTATCTCGTTTTTCTTGTTAATAAAAGTTTAGCGCAAATAAAAAGCCCAAATTTAAATAAGGCGGATTCAAGCGGCAAGTGCAACAGTATAAAAACCAGCCATAACTTCACTCGGTGTATACCAACCTAGTGTTTTTCTAGGACGATGGTTGAGTGCAAATTCTATCTGCTCTATTTGTTCGTTTGA